>JARIBV010000104.1 GCA_029257335.1 Faecousia sp. | reverse complement strand
CATTACCGTGCAGGATACCGGTGTTGGCATCCCCGAAGACTCGCTGCCGTATATCTTTGACCGGTTCTACCGGGTGGATAAGGCCCGCTCCCGGCAGGCGGGGGGCAGCGGTTTGGGGCTGTCCATTGTCTCTGACATGGTGGGGCGAAACTTGGGGACCATTGAGGTCACACTGCCGGAAACAGGAGGAAGCTGTTTTACTGTGGTGTTCTCTGCCTTTGATTGGGAGGAGGATGCGGAATGAAAAAGAGATGTTTGATTCTGTTCCTGGCCGCCATATTGGCGATTTTCTGGGGGTGCCAGCAGTATCCGGAACCCCCTCTTCCTGGTACAGGAACGCGTTTTTACTATAAAACACCAAGTGAAAAGCTGGAAAATGTCCGAACCGCCATAAATTATGAGGAGCGAACGATTGCAGAGTTTGGCACGGACTATTTCCGAGTTTTTGAGGTTTATTTAAAGGGACCGGAAGGGCCCTCTCTGGAATCGCCTTTTCCTAAATCGGTTCAGCTTGTTTCTGCCAAAATGATCGGCTCGCAGCTGAATCTGGTTTTATCGGAAAACTACGCAGATCTGTCCGGCATAGACCTTACGCTTGCCAATACCTGCATTACACTGACAGGCCTGGAATTGCCCGGGGTGGAGTCGGTAGCCATTCGTGCACAGAATCGCACCCTGAACGGAAAATGGGAAATTGTCATGAATCAGGACAAGCTTCTCATGGAAGATTTGGGGGCAAGCCTTGTCAGTACCTCATACACCCTTTATTTTTCGGATACGGACAATCGATACCTCATTGGTTCGCCCATTCGGGTGGACCGGGATGAGCAAAGTCCTGCGGCCTATCTGGTGCAGAAGCTGATCGACGGCCCGCAGGAGTCCGGGCTGGCAGAGACAATGCCGCTGGGGACGGCACTAATCGGGCTTGAAATCACAGACGGTATCTGCAATGTAAATTTCACCCGGGAGTTTTTAAACGGAACCCCCCGAACTGTGCTGGCCCAGCGAATGACAATCTTGTCCCTTACCAATACCCTCACTCAGCTGGATGAAGTCTCTGCGCTTGCCATCAGCGTGGAAGGGGAGCTGCTGACCAGCTACGGAAATATGGATCTTCGGCAACCGCTTACATTTGAGAAGCGTGCCATTGGACCGGCCCGCACCGCCCTCAATGAGCTGGACGCGGACTTATATCTGAACATCGGGCACCGCAGTACGCTGTCGCCGCTTCCCGTTCGCATGAAGCAGACCGCAAACGACGTTCCGGTGGAATTGGTACTGCAGGAACTTCTGGAGTATAGAAGCCAAAACGGCTACTATAGTGCGATACCTCCTGAGACAAAGCTGCTGTCCGTGCATAAGGAGGGAGACATCTATTATATCGATTTGTCTTCTGAATTTCTCGCCCGGGAGAACCAGGAAGATCTGGGCGCTGCAGTTCGCTCCATATGCAGCACGGTCCTTGCTCTGGATCAGAAGGCCATGGCCTGCATTACGGTAGAAGGGTCCACCCCCGCCGGAGAGTACGGAACCCTCTTTGAGCCTGTACCCTGGACACCGCAGTGGATCGACTAAGAGAAGTGTGGGGACAAGCCATTACGAATGATACAGAAACACCGCCCGGAACTATTTGTTCCAGGCGGTGTTTGGCATTACAGAGAAAAATCTTCCTTGTCATATTTTGAGAAGTCCAGTGCCTTCCTGCGCGGAGGGATCCGCTTCAGAGGATCGTAAGAGAACCTGCGGCAGCCGCCGTCTCTGGATACCACACCTTTTTTAACACATAGAACCTGTTCTTCTCCCACTGCAACACCGTGGGTACAGTACCGGCAGGACCGGGGCATCTTTTTGCGAAACAGCATGCATTCACCTTCCTTTATCTAACCGTATTATACACCAGATACCTTCTGTTTTCCAGCCTTTTTTTGCAAAGACCAGCACCAAAGAATAAAAGCCAGCATGGAAATCCCCGTAATCAGCCCAGTAGAACGCAAAAGGCCGCTGTGGCTGGAGATTATGGGATGAGAGACGGCGACTTCTCTTGGCAGCAAATCGGGAAACAGAACCATTGTTCCCCAGGTAAGCAGCACCGCAATGGAGGCCTGAAGAATTTTTCCAAAGAGATAGTATGTACCCCGAAGCCCGGAATATGCGATCACTGCATGGGTTTGGAGATAGACGCAGATCCCGCCAAAAGCCAGAAAGCCCGAGGCCATGCAATACCGAAATCCGGCGGATTCCACCTCCATCAGATGGCAGCAGCCACTGGTCAGCTCCAAAATTCCGGAAAGCACAATCTGTATCAGATCCGGCATCCACAGGCCCAGCGCTTTCTGCAAAAAGGCAGTAATGACCTGAAAAAGGACCACATACCCACAAATGAGCCCCATGGCCTTCATACTGCTTTGGACTGCCTGCACCAAAGACTGGGAGCAATGGGCAGGGCCGCAGTGCATTCGGCCGGTGGAACGGCACACTGACCGGCATCGAAGCAAAAACCCGGTTATTATGGCGGAAAGCAGGTGAATTGCATAGAGTACTGCGGCAATTTTGGGCCCGCCCAGAATGCCGCCGATCATTCCGAAAAAGAAAGCCGGACCTGCATTGCTGGTAAAGGCGAGAAGCCGCTCGGCACTTTGCCGATCCAAATATCCGGATACATATAGGTCGGCAGTGACTCTTGCACCAGTGGGATATCCTCCAATGGCACCCAACACCAGTGGAATTGCCCCGTCGGGAGGCAAACCAAATAGTTTTCTTACCATAGGGCCGATTCTTCGTTCACACCATCTGCTGATACTTGACGATGTTAAAAGCTTGGTCAGCACCAGAAACGGAAACAGCGAGGGAATCAGCACTTGCAGACATAAGGCAATTCCCTCTGCCGCGGCAGAAGATGCGGTTTTGCTATCCATTATCAACGCAAAAATTCCGAATAAGCTACAGCATACCGTACAAGCTCTACCCAGGAGAGATGTTTTTTCCTTCACTTCCATCACCTCAAAAGAATGTATGCACCATGGTCAAGTCTCTTGCCTGTGGTGCATATATTTTTTAGAAAGAAAGTGGAAGGAATGAACGCTATGAAATACAGAAAGCAATTACTTCAGATTGTAGCCCAAGCGACCGACACCCCGCAGGAGCTGTTGCCCGGCATGCCGCTTATCGAGATCACAGGGACGCAGCGTGTGCTCATAGAGAACCACAAAGGGGTGATTCTTTATGAACCGGATTGCTTACAGGTGAAGCTCACCATCGGCAGTCTGTTTATCCGAGGGCAAGGACTTACTATATCCAGAATGCAGAAGCATCAGCTTGTGATCACAGGCTGCATCCAGGGGGTAGAGTTAGAAAAGGAGGCACAATGTTAGGCAGATTTTTAGACTATTTCCGTGGAATGGTAGAAGGGGAATTGGTTTCTGCCGAGCCGGGGCAGGCGCTGACAGATTGCACAATGCACGGAATCTCTTTGCGCAATCCAATTCTTGCAGCTCCTCTCACCCTTCGCTTTACGATGACAAAAGCTCATTGGAAAAAGCTGCAGACGCTGTCGGAACAGCGTGGCGAAACATGCACCATGGTGCGTGAATGGGGATTGAAGGTGTCGGCGCAGCGGTGGAAATCCAGGATGCCGTTCTGGGTGGCGCTGATTCTCATTTCTATGGTTGCGCTCTATTTGCCGAAACGGGTACTATTCCTGAGAGTGGAAGGGAATCGGCAGGTATCTGACAGGGAGGTTTTGGAGGCGGCAGACGCCTGCGGACTACACTTCTGGACAAAAAGCGCTCAGATCCGCAGTGAGGAACTGAAAAATAGCCTTCTGAGTTTGATTCCAGAACTGCAATGGGCGGGGGTGAATTTTTCCGGTTCCGTTGCTACCATTTCTGTAACAGAACGACTGGATGCAGAGCCGATCAAGGATCGTCAGCAGCTCACCAATGTAATATCTGCCAGAGATGGCATTGTGGTGGAAATGAGCATCCTGGGAGGGCAGGCTCAATGCAGGCTGGGTCAGGCAGTGCGACAGGGGGAATTGTTGGTTTCCGGCTGCGTGGATCATGAACATAGGATTCAGTACACCCAGGCGGACGCTGAGATTTACGCACTGACACAACATGGAATTGAGACCGTTATACCGGAAAAAACAGCAGAAAAACACTATACAGGAAAAACGGAGAAGTCATATAGCATTTTGCTTGGAAGAAAAAGAATAAATTTATCAAGAAACAGTGGAATTTCTACCGGCAGTTGTGATAAGATGATAGAGAGAATAACCTGGCCGCTGCCTGGGGACTATACATTGCCGTGCAATTTGCTGGTTGAAACGAAAACCTATTACACACTGGAGCCTGCACCGGCCCCTGAATCACAAGAGACGCTGGAAGATGCCGCAGTGCGTTTTGTAAAGCAGGGGATGCTGGCCGGTGAAATACTAAGTACCAACACCCGGTCCTTTCAGGTGAATGGGGCCTATACTTTGAAAATGACCAGCTCCTGCCGGGAAATGATTGCCAGGCAGCAGCCGGTGAAGCTATTTGAAGGTGATTATACTGATGAATGAACGCATTGTAAACGTGGAAAGAGTGGAGGACCTGATTGCGGTCTTTGGATCTCTGGACGAAAACATCCGCCGGATTGAAGAGGAATTGCAGGTTCAGATTGTGAGCCGTGGTGCCGACCTCAAAATTACCGGCGAGGAAGAGGCCTGCGACAAGGCTGCACGGACCATGGAGGCGTTGATGGCTCTGGCTTCCAAGGGAGAAGTGATCGACGAACAGAAGGTCCGTTACCTGATTTCCTTGGTGCAGTCAGGCAACGAAGACCAGGTGGCGCAGATGGCCCAGGATGTAGTCTGCATTACCGCAAAAGGAAAACCAATCAAGGCCAAAACCATTGGGCAGCAAAAATACATGAAGGCCATTCAGAAAAATACGGTTACCATTGGCGTCGGCCCCGCCGGTACCGGTAAAACCTATCTGGCCGTTGCGGCGGCAGTCAAAGCATTCCGGGAGCGCACAGTGAACCGCATTATCCTCACCCGTCCTGCGGTGGAAGCGGGGGAGCGGCTGGGCTTCTTACCCGGTGATCTGCAAAATAAGGTAGATCCCTATCTGCGGCCTCTTTATGATGCGCTCTATGATATGCTGGGACCGGAGACTTATCAGAAGTATCTGGAGCGGGGCAGCATTGAGGTGGCCCCTTTGGCATATATGCGCGGCCGCACTCTGGATGACAGCTTCATTATCCTGGATGAGGCACAGAATACCACCAGAGAGCAGATGAAGATGTTTCTGACGCGGCTTGGGTTTGGCTCTAAGATTGTAATTACCGGCGATGTGACCCAGATTGACCTCCCCGAGGATAAAGTAAGCGGTCTGAAAGATGCCATTCGGGTCCTGGACCGTGTGGATGACATTGCCATTTGTACGCTCACCAGTGCGGATGTGGTGCGCCATGCGCTGGTGCAAAAGATCATCAATGCTTACGAAAAGGCGGAGCTGCGAAAGGAGGCCTCCAAAGCGCCTCCGAAAACCAACTATCGGGGGAATAAACGATGAATGTAAAAATCAATATTTCCTTTGATCATCGTACGCTCATGAATGTGCAGGTGACGCAGATCATCCGCAAATGTATTCAGACAACATTGTCCGTAGAAAAGGTGCCGGTATCGTGCGAGATCAATGTGCTGATTACGGATGATAAGGGAATCCACGCCATCAATAACGCCATGCGGAATGTGGACCGTCCCACAGATGTGCTGTCTTTCCCAATGTTTCAGCTGACACCTGGGGAATTCCCTAAGGATTGGTCGGCCTATCTGGACCCGGAAACGGGATTGTGCCCTCTGGGAGACATGGCAATTTCTCTGGAGCGGGCCAAAGCGCAGGCCGGAGAATTCGGGCACTCCGTTCGCCGGGAGGTTGGATATCTCACCATCCATTCCATGCTGCATCTGCTGGGCTATGACCACCTGGATGAAGGTCCTCAGAAGGCCTTGATGCGGGCCCATGAGGAGGCTGTTATCAGCGTGATCGATCTTCAGAGATGAGATCGGAAAAACGCCGGCTCCGTGCAGCAGACATACAGGAAGGCTTGCAGCCAATCAAGTGAAAGAAAGCTGAGACTGTTACGAATACCATATCACTATGTTTTTACTAAAGGAGTACTACCATGGCAAGCAAAACCGCAATGATTACCATTGCAGGACGGCCCAATGTCGGCAAGTCCACTTTGACCAATCGACTGGTTGGCGAAAAAATCGCCATCGTTTCCAACAAGCCCCAGACCACCAGAAACCGGATCTGTGGCATTGTCAATCGTGGGGAAACACAGTTTATTTTTGTAGACACCCCCGGCTTTCATAAGCCCCGCACCCGTCTGGGCGACTATATGGTGAATGTCACCAAGCAGTCTGTTTCCGATGTGGATGCCGTTCTTCTTCTGGTAGAGCCCATTGCCAATGTGGGACCTCAGGAAGAGGCGCTGATCGAACAGCTGAAAAACAGCGGTGAACGGGTAATTCTGGTCATCAACAAGATCGACTCCGTGGAAAAAGACACGCTGTTGGAGGTCATTGCCACCTATGCGGAGAAAATGGAGTTTTCTTCCATCATCCCCATCAGCGCCAAGACCGGCGAAGGTGTGGAATCTCTTCTGGAGGAGTGCGGCAAATTTGCGGAGGAAGGTCCGCAGCTGTTCCCTGATGATATGACCTCTGACCAGCCGGAGCGGCAGGTCATGGCAGAGATCGTCCGCGAAAAACTTCTGTGGTGTTTGGAGCGGGAGGTTCCCCACGGCACGGCAGTAGAGGTCAACCGTTTTACGGAGCGGGATGACGGCATCATCGATTTGGATGTTACCATCTATTGCGAGAAGGCCAGCCACAAGGGAATTATTATCGGAAAAGGCGGTGCCATGCTGAAAAAAATTTCTACAATGGCCCGGGTGGACTGTGAAAAATTTATGGGTACGAAGGTGTACCTGCAAACCTGGGTAAAGGTAAAAGAAAACTGGCGTGACAGTGATTTCCTGGTGCGGAATTTCGGTTATCGGGATGAATAATTTACCGCGGATAGACCCGGTGCTTTCTGCGAATCCTAAGAAAAAGCCCTAAGGAGGATTTGTATGGAGTCTTTGGGTCTATGGCGGTGTTTTCTTGAAACCGGTGCCCCGGAATATTATCTGCTCTATAAGGCAGCAGCAAAGGCGGAGAGTGGTTATGCATCTGAAAACCCAGGGACTGGTCCTGCGGGAAGTGAACTACAAAGAGGCGGATAAGATTTTAACGGTTCTCACCCGAGACTACGGTAAAATTACATTGAAAGCCAGGGGCGTACGCCGTGCAGGCAGTCCATTAAAAGCTGCCTGTCAGCTTTTGGCCTATGGCGAATTTACCTTCTTTGAGTATCGGGGAATGAGCACCATCAACGAAGCCACAGCGCTGGAACTGTTTCCTGCCCTGCGGCAGGATTTGGAGCTTCTGTCTCTTGGGACCTATTTTGCCCAGGTAGCGGAAGTCCTGTCCCAGGAGGATGCCCCATCACCTGATCTACTGTCGCTTACTTTGAATGCAATGTATGCAGTGACGAAGCTGCAAAGGCCCCAGAATCTGGTCAAGGCTGCCTTCGAGCTTCGTGTGATATCCTATGCCGGTTACACACCGGATCTGGAGGCCTGCCATATTTGCGGCGCTCCCTATCCCGACCGCTTTGTCCTGTCGGACGGCTGTCTGGAGTGCTCCTCCTGTCACAGCCTGGATGGATTGCATATGCCTATCAGCCCCGGAGCATTGGATGCCATGCGTCATATCATAACATGTCCGCCTGGACAGCTCTTTTCTTTTCGGTTGGAATCGAGCTCCATGACGCAGTTATGCCACATTGTGGAGGCCTATCTTTCTACCCAGTTGGAAAGAAGCTTCTCCACGCTGGATTTTTATAAATCCCTGTTTCTGGGGACAATGAGTACATGATTACTGGAGAAAACTATGTCTGAATTATATGAGAAATCTACCGTAAAGCTGGAGCTTGACCGGGTTTTAGAGATGCTGGCCTCCTGCGCAGGCTCTGAGGACGGAAAACACGCCTGCCTCGCCCTGAGACCTGCAACAGATCTGGAAGAGGTGCAGGAACGCCTGGCGCAAACCACGGCCGCAGCCACCATGTCAGCAGTGCAGGGGAGTCCCAGCTTTTGTGATGTGAAGAATGTAGACAGCTCTTTGGAGCGTGCAGACCGTGGAGGAAGCTTGTCCACCACAGAGCTGCTGCGAATTGCCGGAGTCCTTCGTTCTGCCCGTACAGTGAAGAGCTATTGGAGCGAGGATCAGCAGGACAACTGCCTGAAGCCTCTGTTTCAGGCCCTTACACCCAATAAATATCTGGAAGACCGCATTTTTGGCTCCATTCTTTCGGAAGAAGAAATTGCAGATACCGCAAGCTCGGCGCTGGCAGATATCCGTCGCCATATGCGGGCCCAAAGTGCAAAGATTCGTGAGACCTTGCAGAAAGTAATTTCTTCCCCCAGCTATTCCAAGTATTTGCGGGAACCCATTGTCACGATCCGCCAGGATCGCTATGTGGTTCCTGTAAAGAGCGAATTTAAAAACGATGTTCCCGGCCTTGTGCATGATGTTTCCGCAACAGGATCAACCCTTTTTATTGAGCCAATGTCTGCGGTAAATGCCAACAATGCCCTGCGGGAATTGGCTCTGAAGGAAAAGAAGGAAATTGAACGGATTTTGGCGGAGCTTTCTGCGGAAGCGGCTTCCCGGCGGGAGGATATCTCTGACAATTATTATACGCTCACACAGCTGGATGTGATTTTTGCCAAGGCCAGACTTTCATATAGTATGCGGGCAGGGGAACCCATTATGAATGACAAAGGGCAGATCGACCTGAAAAAGGCCCGGCATCCCCTGATTGACCCGAAATCAGTGGTTCCCATTACCTTGCGGTTGGGCACTGACTTTGACAGTATGATCATCACCGGCCCCAACACCGGCGGCAAAACCGTCACCTTAAAAACGATTGGCCTGCTGACCCTTATGGCAGAATGCGGTCTGCATGTTCCTGCCGGTGATGGGAGCCGGCTGTCCACCTTTGAACGGGTATTGGCGGATATCGGGGATGAACAGTCCATTCAGCAATCCCTTTCCACCTTCTCTTCCCATATGCGTACCATCGTGGATGTGGTGGGACAGTGCGATGACCGCTCTCTGATTTTGTTTGACGAGCTGGGTGCCGGCACAGACCCGGCAGAGGGAGCTGCCCTGGCCATGGCCATTATTGACTTCTGCCGCACAATGGGCAGCCGTGTAGTCGCTACCACCCACTATGCGGAGCTGAAGCTCTATGCCATGCGATCGGCAGGGATTATCAATGCTTCCTGTGAATTTGACGTAGAAACCTTGCGGCCTACCTATCGGCTCCTGATCGGGATTCCCGGAAAGTCCAATGCTTTCGCCATTTCCAGAAAGCTGGGGCTCTCGGAGGATATCATCAAAAAGGCCGGGGATATGGTAAGCCAGAGCGACAAAGACTTTGAAGATGTTTTGTCCCAGCTGGAGACACAGCGGCAGCGAATGGAGTCTGCCAGAAAAGAGGCGGAACGCCTTCGCCAGGAGACACAGGCGATTCGCAACGAGAGCGAAGCTTTCCATGCACAGATTCAAAAGGAACGGGACAAGGCTCTGGAAAAGGCGCGCAGGGAAGCGCAGGAGATTTTGGATGATGCCCGCCGTACAGCCAACCAGGTTTCCGATGAAATGAAGCAGCTTCGCAAACAGCTGCGAGATACGGCGGATGCCCAAGGCATCAATCAGAAGCAGGCGGATCTGCGCCGCAGCCTCAATGAGGCGGAGGACCGGCTGACTGCCAAGCAAAAGCCTGTGGAGCGGCCAAAGCCCACCAGAGCGATCAAGCTGGGTGATACGGTAGAGCTGCTGAAGCTTGGAACAAAGGCCAGTGTAATTGCAATCAACAAAGACGGAACCTATGGCCTGCAAGCCGGTATTCTGAAGATGACGGTAAAACCGGAAGAAGTATATCTGCTGGAGGAAGCAAACAAGTTCAATCCAAAGAAGTCCCGGCCAACGCACTCAGGCAGAGAAATGAAAATGGCGGCCATGTCCTCCGAGATCGATTTGAGAGGCATGGATGCCATTGAGGCAATCTGCGTGTTGGACCGCTATCTGGATGAAGCCATGCGCTCAAACCTGTCCTCTGTTCGGATTATCCACGGAAAGGGCACCGGCGTGCTTCGTGCAGCCGTCCAAGACGATTTGCGCAAAAATAAGTATGTAAAAAAATTTCGCTTGGGAGCCTATGGCGAAGGAGAAGATGGCGTCACGATTGCAGAATTTGGTTGACATTTGCTGTAAATTTGGTATGATACTAGAAGCAACGTGCGGTGGTGACGCTTCATCGCACCTTAAGGAGTGTGTCGATTATGTATAAACAGCAGACAATTGTAAAGTGTGATGCTGGCTTGTATAACGAGCAGGTCACCTATTTTGTGCAGAAAGCAAATGAGTTCCGCTCCAACATTTGGCTGGAGTGCGGCAGCAAAAAGATGAATGCCAAGAGTCTTCTGGGTATTATGTCTATGTGCATCGGTACAGGAACTGAGGTGTCCATCTCTGCGGATGGTTCTGATGAGACGGAAGCGGTTACTGCACTGTGCGAAATGCTGCAGAGGGATCTTTTTTAAAAACCAGTCCATATCTGCCTCAGGGCGCTGCCGCGTGGTAGGCCCTGAGGCTGTTTTCTTATGGGGGTGCAAAGTTCCATGACATTTGAAGAATTAAAGGATAAGGCGCTATCCCTTCCGTATGCTCCCGGCGTTTATATTATGCGGGACAAAACGGGGAAGGTGATCTATGTGGGCAAGGCAAAGAAGCTGAAAAACCGAGTGAGTCAGTACTTTCAGGATTCCGGTTCCCACTCTTTAAAAACCAGAACCATGGTTTCCAAGGTGGCACAATTTGATGTGATTGTGGCGGCTTCTGAGTTTGAAGCTCTGGTTTTGGAATGTTCACTGATCAAACGCTATATGCCTCGATATAACATTCTTTTGAAGGATGACAAGGGATACCCCTATCTCCGGCTGGATATGAAGGAAACCTATCCCAAAATCACCATGGTCAGCAAGCTGGACCGGGATGGCGCTGATTATTTTGGTCCCTATGGAAGCCGGAGCCTCACCCAGCAGGTGATCGACACCATCCGACTGACCTTGAAGCTGCCCGGGTGCAACAGGCAATTTCCGAGAGACATTGGAAAAGAGCGGCCATGCCTCAATTATCATATGAATCAATGCCGGGGATGGTGTCAGGCTTCCCAATCACAGAAGGCATACAGAGAAGCAATGGAGCAGGCCAGGCTCCTCCTCTCCGGGCACTATAAGGAGCTTGTGAAGCTTCTGGAGCAGCAAATGCTGGAGGCATCGGATCAATTAGAGTTTGAGCGGGCAGCAGAACTCCGGGACCGGATGAAAGCCGTGGAAATTTTGGGGCAAAAGCAGCTGGTCACGGCAGGTTCTCTGGCAGATACCGATGTGATTGGATTTGCCCAGACCGCCGCAAAAAGCTGCTTTGTGGTGTTGCACTATTCTGGAGGCAATCTTCTGGACAAGGAATATGAGATTCTTCCCGTGCAGGACAGCTCGGAGGCCGCAGTTTCCAGCCTGGTCAAGCAGTATTATTTATCCCGCGGTTTTGCGCCCAAAGTGGTCCTCCTGCCGGTGGCTATGGAGGATCAGGATCTGTTTTCTGATCTCATGCTGCAAAATTCCGGCCGCAGGACACTTTTTCGTGTTCCGCAGCGCGGGGACAATGCCCATTTAGTGGAACTTGCCCAGGAAAATGCGCAGCAGGAAGCGGAACGGGTCACCAGCAGGGAAGAGCGGATTTCCGGCACGTTACAGCTCCTTCAAAAAATGCTTTCTCTGCCCCAGCCTCCAAGGCGGCTGGAGTCTTTTGATATTTCTAATCTGGCAGGAACGGATATTGTCGCTTCCATGGTGACCTTCCTTGATGGGAAACCCAGTAAAAAAAATTATAAGCGATTCAAGGTCGAGGGGCTTGCGGATCAGGATGATTACGCCTCCATGGATCAGGTGGTGACCCGCCGCTTTCATCATTATAAAGAGCAGGATGCCGGGTTTGAGGAAGCTCCCGATGCCCTGCTGATTGACGGCGGTGTCGCCCACGCGCAAATCGCCAGAAACGCTCTGGATCGGCTGAATCTAAGCTTTCCTGTGTTCGGTATGGTGAAGGATGCAAGGCACCGCACCAGAGCGCTGGTGACGCCTGACGGGGAGGAAATCGCTTTGGATGGTACGCCGGCAGTGTTTGCTCTCATCGGCACCATTCAGGAGGAAACCCATCGCTTTGCGATCACCTACAACAGAACCCTGCGCAGCAAACGCCTGCGCTATTCTGCCCTGGACCAGATCCCGGGCATCGGTCCCAAACGGAAAGCGGAGCTGCTGAAACGATTCGGCTCATTAAATGCCATTGGGCAGGCGGCCCTTTCTGAATTGGAACAAATTCTGCCAAAGGATGCATCGCGGGCAGTATATACACATTTTCATAAGGAGGAATCCCAATGCGAGTCATAACGGGAACAGCCAAGGGTGTGACGCTGAAAACGCCGGAGGGGATGCAGACTCGTCCTACCTCAGACCGGGTGAAGGAAGCGCTTTTCAGTGCCATTCAATTTGATCTGCCCAACGCCCGGGTGCTGGATCTGTTTGCAGGCACCGGGCAGCTGGGAATCGAAGCCATAAGCCGTGGCGCCCAATGCGGCACTTTTATCGATGTGCGCCGAGAGGCCTGTCAGCTGATCCAGGAGAATCTGCGGCGGACCAACTTGGCTGGCAAGGGCAGTGTAGTTCAGTCTGACTACCTGGCTTACCTGAAAAAAGCCAAAGGTCCCTTTGATATCATCTTTTTAGACCCTCCCTATGCGGAAGTTTTTCTGGAAACTGCACTAAAACTGATATCAGAAATTGACATTTTGGCTAATAGTGGTATAATAGTCACTGAACGGCCTGTAGGGAAGGAGCTGCTGTGCGATTTCCCAAGTTTAGAACGGTCGCGGGACTATAAGTACGGGAATACGCTGATTACCATTTTCCGGAATGTCTCGTCCAAGGATTTAGAATGAAAATAGCCATTTATCCCGGTAGCTTCGACCCTGTGACCAATGGTCACTTAAACATCATCCGCCGCGCTGCCAATATCTTTGATAAGCTCATTGTTTGTGTCATGGTCAACGCCAGCAAACATCCGATGTTTAGCTTAGAGGAACGAACAGAACTTTTGAGCAGAGTCACGCGGGATCTTGCGAATGTCGAGGTGGATTACGCAGACGAGCTTCTAGCTACCTATGCCAAGCGGCGTGGCGGATGCGTCATTGTGAAAGGGCTTCGTGCCACTTCTGATTTTGAAAATGAGTTCCAGATGGCTCTGATCAATCACAAGATCAACCCCAGCCTGGACACGATGTTCCTGACCTCAGAGCATCAGTATATGTACCTCAGTTCCAGCACAGTGAAGGAATTGGCTGGCTACGGTGTGGAACTGCGGGACTTTCTGCCGGAAGAAATTATTCCAGACGTGAAGCAAAGAATTCAAAACATGAAATAATTGGGAGGAACAAAGCCATGCATGACAACGGCATTGAAGAACTGATTACGAAATTATACGATATGGTGCAGGATGCGCGTTCTCTGCCTCTGGGTGCTGACAAGTGCATCATTGAGCGGGACAAAGTCCTGGATATGCTGGACGAAATCAGCAACCTCATGCCTGCTGAGCTGAAGCAGGCAAAGACCGTGGTGGACTCCCGGAATGAGCTGATTGCCAAAGCGAAGCGTGAGGCTGAAGGCATTCAGCGTCAGGCGCAGGCAAAAGCCCGCCAGCTGATCTCTCAGGAGGAGATCTACAAGGAAGCTCAGATTCAAGCTGAGGAAATGATTGCCAATGCACAGAATAAAATCAAGGAACTGAAGCAGGTCACAAACGACTATGTGGATGACAGCCTGAAGAACACCGAAGATGCCATTGCAGAAGCTCTGGCTCAGGTACGGGAGACTCGTGGCCGCTTCCGCAAGTTGGTTAACCCCCAGGAACGCACCTCATCTCCCATTATAGAGGAAGTTTAAAGTATCGCTGAAAAGAGCTGTTCTTTTGAACTTGATGAAGTTTAGAAGAGCAGCTCTTTTTTGTGCGCAGAAATTGGTTCTTCTGCCACTTGGTCATACATAGGCTTGTATCGGAAAGGGGAGAGGATCATGACAAAAAAACACACTGTCACAAAAAATGCAGGTGGGGTGGGAAGAGCCGTTGCGCTTGGATGTGCTGTCAGTCTTCTGACGGCACTGGGCCTCTGCGCATTGGTGGCACTTCTGGTGGACAAGCAGATCTTATCGTAT
>JARIBV010000116.1 GCA_029257335.1 Faecousia sp. | reverse complement strand
TTTTCCCAATCGGGGTGCGACCCTATCGGACGAAATTGGTAGACTGCCGGGGCTCTGGTTCCGGCATACCATACCGGGCTTTCCCCAAAGCAATGGACTTCATCAGGAAGGACATATTCCGGGCGAGGACCCGCATGGTTTGCAGACCCTCCGCATCCTCCAGAGCCTCTCCGGGGCGATTGCCGTGTACGCTGTTCCAGTACTGGCTGGAGGCGACGGGCATGCCGCTGATGGTGAAATATTTGTTAAGCTGGTCAAAAGCCGCAGAACAGCCACCCCGCCTTGCAATCACAACACTGGCGCCGACTTTCATTGCCTTGCTGAATTTGGTGCTGTGAAACAGACGGTCCAGCAAGGCAATGATTGTGCCATTGGCAGAGGCATAATAGACGGGACTGCCCAACACCAGACCGTCACAGGCCTCCAATTTGGGGGCGATTTCATTGACAATATCATCGAGCACACAGTTTCCTGTCTGATTGCAGACACCGCAGGCCATACAGCCTGAGAGCTGCAAATTGCCGACCTGCACGGTTTCAACATCGATTCCTTCTTGAATAAAAACAGATTCCATTTCCTTAAGTGCCAGAGCGGTATTCCCCTTTGGGCGGGGGCTTCCGTTGAGCATCAGTACCTTCATAGAGACTCCTCCCATGTTTATAGTCTGAAACGAGTCCATTATAGCACGGGAAGTTTGTCAAAACAAGGTTGGAGGTTTTATGGTGCAAACTCGAAGCTGGCAAAGGGATCTGTGTGCCCCAAAAGAAGCTGATTTCCAATCCAGAACTCATAGTGCACCGCGCAGCTTAGACTTTCCCGGACGGTGCGGCACATGCAGCCATGCACAGGTGCCTGTAAAGGATGACTGGTTCCCTTCAGGCGAGTGACCAAAAGACGGTAGGTTCCCTGTTGAATTTCGGCACCGTCTTCGGACCAGCGGCGGGCTCTTGCTCCCCAATGGGTGGCCAGACGATACTCTTTCCCCTCGTGGAAAATCGCACAGATCGTTCCGGTAAAATGAAGCTTTCCCACTGGGATTTTCGCAATGGAAAGCATAAGACTGAACGGGGCGGTTCCGGGGCAGGTGCTCTGGATCCAGAGATAGCGCTCCGGAAAGGACCGGCCTTCGTCTGTCTCCAGGTACCCCATGCCTCCGTCAAATACCAGGGGTTCTCCGTTGAGTGTCAGAGTGCCTCTGAGACGGTGCGCCATGCTCAGAACGCCGTGGGAGCATTCCATCGGCAGGAGCCTGAATGGCCCCATAATGTCCGAAGAGAGAGGGAGAAACGGCCCGAAGGATACAGCTCCGTGCAGAGAAAGCCCATTTTTTTCGATGCACAATCGCAGACCGTTTTTGGCAAAACAGCATTGTCCCACACGAACCAGAAAACGATTGGAACAGCAGGAGAAGTCAGAGAAGGGATATTGCAAAAACCAGCTTTGATGTCCGGTGATGACTTGAAGTGATGCACAGCAGGAACCGTCCTTCTCCTTGTGAAAGGCCGGGATCAGTCCCAACGCTTGACCGCTTTTTGTTTGCAGTTTTACATACCAGCCCTTAAAATACGGAGGTTTCCTGTGAAGGTTGTTTTTCATAGGCGCCCCCTATGAATGCGGCTGCACATGCAGCAGAAGAAGTACGGTGTTTTGTGTTGTCATTAGAATCCCACCTTTTTGTAATTATCGATAGTATGCGTTATTTGGCGGGGAATATAATATAGCCGGAAGAGACCTTGCTGTATGTAGCGATTCTAAAAACCATACAGAATTCGACTATTCTCTGAGTGGTCGCTGTGTTATACTGGTAACATAAGGCATGCACTGCCATAAACAGGAAAGGAGCAGGAACATGGAGACCTATACCGAAGAACGGATAACAGCTTATGGAGAATTGGAAGAGGAACGGGCTTGTTACCGGGACAGTACTTACAGCATTATTTCAAAAGTAGCCTATCTCATCGGGGTTCCCTTCCATATTTTTGAACGAAAATATGAGCCGCCTAAACTTGACGTTTATGAGAGTATGGACAAGGACAAAAATGCGAGGATCATCCGCCATTTGTGCATCGTACGCAATGCCATTGAACGAGGCTTCGGACATATTTCCTCCCTGATGCGGCAGGAGCACCGAAGCATCTTGTCAGTACCGGAATATATTCCTCAGGAATCTATAGATCAACTGAGTATGGATGGCATCTGCTTTGCCAAGAAAGCCAATACAAAACTAAATCAACACATTATGGAAATCAATCGAATCATTTCCGACCGTATTAATAATTGCAAATTCTTCTTTCCGGTGTGGCTCAACTGGAGCTATGTCCGTGACATCTTTCTGATGCCAAAGGGGCTGACGGAAGAGGGAACAAAAGAAGCAGCCAGAGTCTATTTTGAGAATCTGGAATGTTATCCCTATAAAATCTATATCAACTGGGTCCCGCAGGCCAATGGAAACATTCTCTATAATGATAAAAAATTTGTGACGCTCCTGTACCAATGGCACAATGATTATTTTGCGGATTATAACAAAGTGTCTGACGCAGGGAGCTTTGTCAAGAGCAGCATTTATGATTTCATCGAGGAAGCGGATCGGGCAGTAATGGCAGTGGACTGCGAAAATTCTGATCCCTACCGCCTGTGTGCCACACTGAATGGACTGGAAGCAGAAGCGATTTCCAAAATACAAAAAATCATACTGTTCGACGATGTGCATACGGTGGATGCCTGGAGAATTTTGGAAAGTCACACGGACATTCCAGTGGAGCATGTTATGACGGAGCGGGTGAAGCAGAGCAAGTCTCTGGTGGACATCGAGATGACAGCCAGAACCTGCATGGAGCACTATAAAAATATGGTGGATTCTTTTATTATTGTATCCAGTGATTCTGACTATTGGGGCCTCATCACCTCTCTTCCAAATGCAAGATTTTTGGTGATGATTGAGCGGGAAAAATGCGGCCCGGATATGAAAATGGCTCTGGCAAACAGCGGGATCTTCTACTGCTATATTGATGACTTTTACGCCGGAAACAGTGAAGATATTAAAAAGAGTGCGCTGTTTAATGCCATTTATCGCCGCATCAACAAAACATTGTGCTTTAACGCCATCGAAATGTTTGAATCGGCCCTTGCAGAAACCAGAATTGAGATGCCGGAGGCTGAAAAGAGACAGTTTTTTGACAAATATATCCGGAAAATGCATCTAATTATGGATAAGGGTGGCAATGTTTCGGTGCAGCTGAACATAAAATAAAAGCAGAATTATTCTTCTATATGAAAATCGGCTGATGCAAAACCTTTCGTTTGCACCAGCCGATTTTTAGTGATATCAACAGGATAGAATTTCAAAGTCAGAAATTTTGTGGCGGGTGCGAAGGAAATCCAGCTCCCGTTCCAGCAAAATGCCGTTGCGTTTGGGATAGTCATAGCCAATACTGGCCTTGATGCACTGAGAAATAAACTGCACCGCCCGGTCCAGGGCAACGGGGAGGCTATCTCCCTGAAGAAGGCTTCCGATCATGACGCTGGCAAAGGTGTCGCCGGTGCCGGGGTAGGAGGCAGGGATATACTTGCAGCTCATCTCCCAGACGGTATTGGTTTCCTGCTTATAGGCCATGACATCGGTGCGGGTGGGATCTTCACAATCGGGGACGCTGGTAATCACCACCATTTTGGGGCCTAGGTCTGCCAGCTTTCGCAGCCAGACAAGAGCCTCGTCCTTTGTGATGGTTTGGGGAACTTCCTCAAATCCCAGGAGGAAGGCAGCTTCCGTGAGATTCGGTGTGATGATATCTGCTTTGGCCACCAGTTTTCGCATCAGGGGAATGAAATCCGGGGTGAAGGAGGCATACAGGTGGCCGTTGTCTCCCATTACCGGGTCTACCACCACCAAGGCATCCTGATGGCGAAAGTCATCAATGAACCGGGAGACAATATCAATCTGCTTGCCGGAACCGAGAAATCCGGAATAGATGCAGTCAAACTCCATGCCAATGCCTTTCCAGTGAAGGATGTAATCCTCCATGGAATCGGTCAGATCCACATAGCTGAATGTTTCAAAGCCACCGGTATGATTCGAGAGAATTGCGGTGGGCAGGGGACAGACCTGAATTCCCATGGTGGACAGAGTGGGGATGATTGTGGTCAGAGAAGAACGGCCAAAGCCGGACAGATCGTGAATTGCTGCGACTCGTTTGATTATGTTTTCCATGGAAGCTCCTTTTATTTTAAGCGATAGGTGTAGTAGCCCTTATATTCCGCTTCTTCCACATGAGGATCATCCCGGAGCCTTGCAATGATGCGGTCAGGGTCCTGGTTTTGGCGGGAGTCTAAGAAACTTTTGAGTTCAAACTGATTCATGGGATGACGGCCGATGATGCTGCAAACGGCTTCATAATCGTCCTGAATGTCGCTGGAAAAGCTGCCGGCGGCCAGCATGTCGATGGAAATGCCATGGAGCATCTCCACGGCTCTGTGCATTGCCTCGGGACTACAGGCCCGAATATGATCTTCAGCCGGAGGACGAACGGGGGTATTGAGATACAGACGGTCATAGCGAATTTTTTTAAGCAGGGACTGAAACTTTTTTAAGGAGTTTTCATCGTCGTTCATGCCCTCTACCAGCATGATTTCCAGATAGAGCAGACCTTGATACCCATGGGAGAAGGCGACAAGCCCCTCAAATACTTCGTCATAGTTTAAAAAACCGTGGGGACGGTCTATGGTCTGAAAAGAAGCCCGGTCGAAACCGTCCAAAGAAGGAAGCACCAGATCGGCGTGCATCAAATCGTTTCGGACGCTTTCATCGTATAGCAGCGCACCGTTTGTGATGACGGCAACGGGTTTTGAAGTTCTGTCCTTCAGGGCCAGAATCAGCTCCCCCAGTCGAGAGTAAAGAGTGGGCTCCCCTTCGCCCACAATGGTTACGACATCGTAGTGTTCTTCTTTGCTGTGGTGCTGATCGAATTCTTCCAGAATGTCTTCCAGAGGAAAATATTCCTGCCGCCGATTGGTCATTTTATTGGTGCGTCCCAGCTGACAATAGACACAGGAGTAGTTGCAAGCCTTTTGAGGGATGGGGCTGATTCCCAGAGATCGACCCATCCGCCGTGATGGCACCGGGCCAAATACATAGTTCATTTCGTTCAAAGTCAGATCCTCCTTCTTTGCTCCTGAATAACAGTATGAAATTATAGCAAATCGCACAGAATTTTGCAACCTATCCCATGGGACCTGTGCTGATTTTCACAATGTGTCGGATCCAGCAGGAAGAAAACAGGCTGCCGCACCATTGGGTGAGACAGCCTGAAATACTTCTGTTTACTTGAGTGCCTTGGGACGGTACATAGCTTTGCTTACATCATAGACTGTGATAAAAGCATTGCTGTCCACCTTTTCCAGGAAGCCGATCAGCTTCATGTATTCGTGCTTGTCCACAATGGCTACAATTTCTCTTCTGGGTTCCATGTTATATGCGCCTACAACTTCGTAGGCAGTGGCACCGCTGTGCAGTTCATTGATAATAAAGTCTCTGATTTCCTCGTCTTTTTCAGAGAGAATGCAGACTCTCTTTTTGATGGTGAAGCCAAAGATAAACCGGTCCAGAATAATGCCGTTGAGGTAAGTACCCAGAATACTCAGCACAACGATTTTCACATCGGAGACCAGGGCAGAGGACAGGGCAACGATCATGCCGGATACGGAAATAGCCGTTCCCAGCTCCATATGCAGGAACTTATTCAGCAGCTTGGCAACGATGTCCAGACCACCGGAGGAAGCGTTGAGGTTAAAGAGAATGGCAAGGCCCAGACTGACGATGAAGAGATAGCAGATCATGTCCAGAAAGGGGTCCTGCATGATAGAAGGATTGTTGGGTGCTATATGTTCAAATAGGGCAAGAAGGGCAGGCAGGAGGATGGAAGTATAGATGGTTTTGGTTCCGAATTCCTTGCCGAAGAACAGAAATCCTATAATCAGGAGCACGACATTAAGAATCATAGTGATGGCAGAAACAGGCAGGGGAATGAAATTGCTCAGAACAATGGCCAGACCCGAAATACTGCCGATGGAAAGATGACTGGGAACCAGAAAGAAATATACGGCCGCGGCGATGATGGTGGTGCCAATGGTAATCATGATGAACTCGTTGATAGCCTTCCGATACTTTTTCATAAAACTCCTCTTTTCTCATATGCTCAGGAAGCGGAATGACCGCACCCACCACCCAATAGTATCACTATTGTTCACAATATTCAAGAGATTTTGGTAATTTTTTATCAAATACATGTCCAAAGGTCGAGTTTCGGCAAAGCGAAATCTGCCAGGAGCCGAAGCTCCTGGCAGACATAGCAGATAGGTTGTTGGATTACTGGAACTGCTCGCAGTAGCGCATGAGGATGGTAGCAAGCTGTGCGCGGTTTGTGGTATGGTCAGGTGCCAGGTGGTTCGTGGTTACACCGACAACCAGACCCTTTTGAATTGCCCAATTCATATAGGGAACCGCATAGGTGCTGATTCGATTGCCGTCCAGGTAGCGGCCTACATGCTCCTCGGAGCTGATGTCATGGCCTGCATACTTTGCGTATCGGGCAAAGAAGGTAACCATCTGCTCACGGGTGACAAATGCGCCGGGAGCAAAACGAGTTTCCGTGACACCGGTGGTAATGCCATTCTCAAAGGCCCATGCAACGGCTTCTGCATAGAAACGATCCTCAGAAACATCAGTGAACGGAATGTTGTTCTCAGTCTCAGGAGAACCGGCCATTCTGTAAAGAACGGTAATCATCTGGCCGCGGGTTGCAACGCCCATGGGGGAGAAGGTGGTGGCACTGGTGCCTTCCATGATGTTGTGTTCCACAACATAGTCAACAGCCTCATGATACCACTCATCCATGGGCACATCCGTCAGATGGGCAGAGGGGCAAACATCGGTCATATTGACGGTCACGGTTTCTGTGTACTCCAGCTCGGTATCAGCTACCTGGGTGGTAGTAATGGTGACATCGGCGGAGCCTTCTACCTTGGGAGAGAACACCAGAGTGGCAACCGGATCTCCTGCGGGGATGGTGATGTTGTCGGCATAACCAAAGGTTACGGAGCCATCTGCATTCACAGTGGAAGAAAGCTTCACATTGGTTTTGACGGACTTCAGAGCCATCTTGGAAGGATCATAAGTGGCGGTGAACAGGCCGTTGGTGGCAGATACTTCCTTACCGTCGGCGTTCTTTGCAGTAACGGTTACGGTTACGGGTTCAGCGTCGCTATGGGACTGCGCCTCTGCGGCGGACTCGGTCCGCGTGTTCAGATTCACGGGAGCTTCGGGTGCAGTTTCGTGCAGCTCTGTTTCAGATGCGTCCAGGTCTGCGGGAGCGGGTTCCTCTTCCTGCGTGTGCTGTGCAATGGCTTCACTGAGCTGAACCTTCTGCGCAGCATCGGACAGGGTCACATCGGTGGTGTAAGAAGATACTTCTGTTTCTGTCTTCTCGTTGGAGACAACTTCCAACAGGGCGGCGGGCCAGATATCCTCACCGGTCTTGCCGAAGATCTCCACATCGTAAGCCTTACCGTCTTCATTCGGTGTCATCTTGTAGAAGACAGAAGTTCTTCCGTCCCAGCCAGAGAAGTACAGATTACCGTCCTGACCAACAACCAGAGAGGAGGGAGATTCGTCCTTGTCACCGAACACAGTAGTGTATCCGGTTTTCAGAAGGTTGGTGGGAACAAATTCCAGACCGGCATTATAGAAGTCCCCATCGGCGTAAGCGTAGAGCTTGCAGATCCAGCCCTTGTTGTCCAGCAGATACAGAAGCTCGGCATCGTGCTTAACGCCGTCTTTTTCGGTGTAGACACAGGCACCGCCGGAGGCGATAGCCAGGAACTCTGTACCACCGGTGGCTTCATTCATGTACTTGAACAAATCCCAGCATTGATTGTCTTCGGGCTTGCTCAAATCCTTGGCAGGTACCCACATATAGCTGTAGACCATATGGACCCGATCCTGCTCCTCGGTGGAGAAAACGGGGCTGTAAGCCAGATCATCCATAGGCTGCTCCCAAGTGCCCAGGGTAGTGGTGTCACCGGTTTTCATGTCTACGGATTTCATGGTTGCGCCATTGCCGGTGGCAGCATACATCGTGCCCTTACCGTTCTGAGTGGCAGCCAGCAGATCGGTATCAATCTGCACATCAGCAGACCAGTTGTCGTCCGTGGCCATATTCCAGGAGAACGTGCTGGAAACACCTTTATCGTCCTGGAGAGCACCCTTCACAGTAATAGGAAGGGTTTCCACTTTTATCTCTGCTTCAGCAGTAAAGGAGGGATCCAACTTGGATACGGCGGTAACCTTGGTGGTGCCGGGGTTCACAGCGGTGACCAGACCGTCGGAAGTAATGACAGCCACATCCTTATCTTCAATCTCCCAGGTGACGGAGCGGTCGGTGACGGTCCAGGGAAGGACAGTGGCAGTGAGACGAGCGGACATGCCCTTCAAAAGACGCATGGATTCGTGGGACAGTTCCAGGCTGGTGACTTTATCGGTGGGGTCCATCCAATCGCCGCCCACATCCTGCTGAGGGATAATCAGGGCAGTGAGCTGGTGTCTCAGATCATCGTGCAGGGTAAAGGTCTTTGCTTCGGGGTCAATTTCAAAGAGGTAGCTGTAGGTCCACTGACCCCAGGGGTAAGTCTCAAAGTAGTGGCTGGTCCAAACGATTTGGTGCGTGGTGGGATTGTACTCCATAGCCTGAGCACCCATGGTTTCGAAGGACTGCTTTTTGTCGTTCTTGCATTCCACCATGAATTCGGGAGAGGCAATGGAGTCCAGAGTGAAGGAATAAACCTTGCTGGTGCCATACTCATTGCAGAAGAAGGTGCCGTTGCCGTCGCAGGCCAAAGTATTGGTCTTCAGGCCAACGGTGCCAACTTTTGTCAGAGCGCCGTCAACCTTATTGATGCTGTACAGAGTGGAGGTTTCTTTCTCGTCATAGACAAGGCCGTAAAGTGTTTCAGTCTTGCTGTCATAGGCCATGTCGCTGAGCACAACGCCCAGATTGCGGATTCTGCTTGTGTCTGCAAGATCGGTTTCGGGCATGACATACAGCTCACCCTGGTCGGTGCAGGCAAACACATAGTGGTTTGCAATGGTAGCGGCGTTGAACACCACATTGGACTTGGAATAAATTGTGAGGTTGCCATAGGAGGCATCGGTATTGAAGCCGGTCCAATAATAGTCGTAGGCCCGGTCAAAAGCAATCAGCTGGGGAGGAGTGGGGACATCGCCAAGGTCCATCTTCAGCTCGTATGTGGTGGTGTTGTAGGCATAGTCATAAACCTGCACC
>JARIBV010000032.1 GCA_029257335.1 Faecousia sp. | reverse complement strand
CTTCACAACGCCCTGGTAGCCGTGGCCCTTGCTGATGCCGGTGACATCGATCATGTCGCCTGCAGCGAAGGTGTCGGCCTTAACCACATCGCCAACATTCATTGCTTCAGCGCCTTCCAGCTTGAATTCCTTCAGATGCTTCTTTGCCTCAACGCCGGCCTTCTTCAGATGGCCAGCTTCAGGCTTGCTGAGCTTGGATTCCTTGACGTCTTCAAAGCCCAGCTGGACAGCTACGTAGCCGTCGTTCTCGGTGGTCTTCTTCTGAGTGACGGTGCAGGGGCCGGCTTCCACTACGGTAACCGGGATCACCTTGCCGTTCTCATCGAAGATCTGGGTCATGCCCACTTTCTTGCCGATGATTGCTTTCTGCATGTTTTCTTCTCCTTTTTAAGGTTATTGGTTGGCAAGCAGACATTGGGTGCCGCTTGTCAACATGACCCGTCCGTCCTATTGACAGACTGTGGCGGGCAGCTGAAATCCTGACGGGGATTACAGCTTTATCTCAATCTCAACGCCAGCGGGAAGATCCAGAGCCATGAGGGACTCCACGGTCTTCTGATTGGGGTTGAGAATATCGATCAGTCTCTTGTGAGTTCTGCGCTCGAACTGCTCACGGGAATCCTTGTACTTATGAACAGCACGCAGGATGGTGACCACCTCTTTCTTGGTGGGCAGGGGGATGGGACCGGAAACGGAAGCACCGTTCCGCTTTGCGGTTTCGACGATCTTTGCAGCGCTTGCATCGATCAGCTGGTGATCATAGGCCTTGAGCCGAATTCTGATCATTTGGTTTGCCATGTTGTGTTTCCTCCTTGAAAAACGTACTCAGTTCTTAGTGGCTGGGTACGGTCGAACGCCTTATCCGCGTTGCCGTGCGTATCATTCCAGCCCATGAAAAATGGCCGACCTAGGCCGACCTTCTCCCCTGGGCGCAGCGATATACGCAAACGCAGAAAGGACCGTTCAGCCGCCCGATGACCGGACATACTCCGCAGAAGTTACCGGCAAAGCCGCAATCTCCTGCATCATCGCATAGCACGCACACTTTCTTCGCGCGTGCAGACATATGATACCACGACAGCAATCATTTGTCAAGGGTTTTTTCAGACTTTTTTCTCTTTTTTCAACTTTGATTTCCTCTGATATTGCGAAAGAACCGAACTTTTCGCCCTTATAGCAAAACGAACACAACCCCACCCTTTCAAGGCGCTGTGTTTTGTGTAATTTATATAAAGCAGGCTGTTCTTCCTCCGGCAGGGACGCCGTTTCTTCAAGACTCCTTATTTAATATAGTGTGGGAACCGCACCCAGGCATCCATTTCCCACTGGAAACACCGCCCGGCTTGTGCTATACTATATATAATATAAGGAATCCATCCCAAAGAAGAAAGGACGCTTCATGATCTACACCGTAACCCTGAACCCCGCCATTGACTATGTGATGGGGCTGCCTGCCCCTTTGGAGCCGGGTAAAACCAACCGAAGCCGCTGGGAGCAATGCCAATTCGGCGGCAAGGGCATCAATGTCTCCCTGGTATTGCAGGCGCTTGGCCTGGAAACCACAGCCCTGGGCTTTGTGGCAGGCTTCACCGGAGAGGCTTTGGAGCAGGATCTGCAAGCCCGAGGCCTGCGGACCCGGTTTCTCTCCCTGCCCCGAGGCCTCACCCGGATCAATGTAAAAATCAAAGACGGCCGGGAGACGGAACTCAACGGTCAGGGCTGCCCTGTTTCCCCGGCAGATCTAAATCAGCTCCTGGCACAGCTGGACGAACTACAGGAGGGCGACCTTTTGGTGCTGTCCGGTTCCGTCCCGCCGGGCCTTCCCAGCAGCACCTACCGCTCCATTATGGCACGGGTCTGCCCCAAAAAGATCCCTGTGGTAGTGGATGCTTCCGGCCCCCTGCTGGAACAAACCCTGCCCATGCAGCCCTTTCTGGTCAAGCCCAATTTGGAGGAGCTGGCCGGTCTGGCAGGGAGATTTCCCAGGGACACAGCAGACCTGCGCTCCATGGCCCAAACCCTTCAAACCCGGGGTGCCAGAAATGTGCTGGTCTCGCTGGGAGCGGACGGCGCACTGCTGCTGGACGAAACCGGCACCTTCCACACCAGCCGCTGCCCGAAAGGGACCGTTGTCAACACCGTAGGCGCCGGAGATTCCATGGTAGCTGGGTTCCTCGTCGGATACCTGGAAACCGAAGACTATGCCTGTGCCCTGCGTCTCGGCACTGCCGCAGGCTGTGCCACGGCTTTTTCCCCCGGTCTGGCAGAACGGGCACAGATTCTTTCCGTTTTGCATGATTTAACATAACTCATTTATATTATTGTTTAAAATATACAATTATAGACTCGTTTTTTCTAACTAATTTGTGTTATCTTCATGATTTATTCATGGAATTCCATGATGGCTTATGGTATAATGATATTATAAAAAGACCTGCGGGTCTGTTAAATATAGAAGGAGCAACGCATGAACATTTTGTTTTTTCTGACTCCAAAGAGTATGTGCTCATACTTAGATGATGACTGCACCCTGCGGCAGGCATTGGAGCGGATGGAGGTCATCGGCTATGCAGCCCTGCCCATCCTGAATAAAAAAGGTGAATACTGCGGCACCCTCACAGAGGGCGATATGCTGTGGGCCGTGAAGAATCTTTGCGGTATGGATCTTCGTCAGACGGAAAACCACCACATTATGGAGATTTCCCGCCGCCGGGACAATGTTCCCGTCAGTGTCACTACCACCATGTACGACCTGATTTCCCAGGCCAGTGAGCAGAATTTCGTTCCTGTGGTGGACGACAAGAACGCTTTCATCGGTCTGGTGACCCGTCGTTCCATTATGCGCTACTGTCAGCAGTACCTGACCGCAGAGGACTAAATCCCGTGATTTTCAGCTGCCTCACTTTCCGGTGAGGCAGCTATTTTTCAGGCTTTCCCAAGGCGAAAGCCCAACGAAAGGACGCGTGATTCCCCATGATAAAACGATGTAAACGACTGTTTCAGCTGGTCGGTGCTCTGGTGGCCGCCGCTGCGCTTTTTGTGCTCTATCTCACCGTCACCGAATACCGCCCGGAGGAGCGCACTCTGGCCGCAGTCAGCGATACCGCCCCCGGACAGGCGTTTTCCGGGCCTCAGGTCCGGATTATGAGCTGGAACACCGGCTACGCAGGGCTGGGAAGCCAGGCCGACTTCTTCATGGACGGAGGCACCATGGTGAATCCTCCCAGTCAGGAGGATGTGCTTCACAATATGGAGGCCATTGCCCGGCATCTTCGCGAGACCCCGGCGGACTTTTACCTGATGCAGGAGCTGGACCGCAGCTCCTCCCGGACGGACCGGGTGGATCAGGCCGCCTATTATGAGGAGCAGACCGGCCTTCCCTGGGCCTACGGCCCCAACTACCGCTGTTTCTTCGTCCCCTATCCCTGGCCCCCTCTGGGCGGGATGGATTCCGGCGTGGCCACCTTCTCCTCCTATGAGCCTGCAAAGGATCCCATCCGTGTCAGTCTCCCCTGCCCCTTCTCCTGGCCCGAGCGCATCGCCAATATGAAGCGGTGCGTTCTGGTGAATACCTATGATTTGGAGGGCACCCAGAAGAAACTGGTGGTGGTGAACCTTCATTTGGAGGCCTATGACGACGGCGAAGGCAAAATCGCCCAGACCAGAAAGCTTTTCGAGCTCCTGGAAGGGGAATACGAAAAAGGAAATTATGTCATTGCCGGGGGAGACTTCAACCAGACCCTTCCCGGCAGTCTGGAGCGGTATCCCTATCAGGGCGGGGACCTGTGGCAGCCCGGCACCCTGGAACAGGACATCCTTCCCGAAGGCTGGCAGTTTGCCTATGACCCTTCCGTTCCCACCTGCCGCTCCCTGGACAGGCCCTATGACGGCAGTCAGGCTCACCAGTTCTATGTGCTGGACGGCTTTCTGCTCTCCCCCAATGTGCAGCCCATATTGGTGGAGACCCAGGATCTGGGCTTTGTGAACTCCGACCACAATCCCGTGATTTTGGAGGCCCGGCTGCTTCCTTGACCTTATGTGATATGATATTAGGTAGATTGCAAGAAAGGAACTGATTCTGATGGATAAAAAAGCCCTTCGCCGTGAAATCAAAGCCAAGAAGCAGGCCATGACCGCCCGCCAGATTGAAGCTTGCAGTGCAGAGCTGACAAACATGGCGCTGCGCTCCCCCCTGGTGCAGCAGGCCTCCTCCGTCTATGGCTACCTGTCCTATAATCAGGAGGTGCGCACCACTGCCCTGCTGGAGGCGCTGCAGCAGATGGGCAAACGGGTGGCCGTGCCCAAGGTCTTCGGAGACACCATGCGCTTTCTCTGGCTGGATGATTTGCAGGCCGTCTGCTCCGGCTATTGCGGCATCCCGGAGCCCATTGCCGACGGGCCGGAAGCCCACGATCCCCACGCTCTGGTCCTCATGCCCGGCCTGGCCTTTGACCCGGCGGGCCATCGCTGCGGCTACGGCGGCGGCTTTTATGACAAATTCCTGGCCGAGGAGCCGTCCCATAAGACCCTGGCTCTATGCTATGGCTTTCAGATGTACCCCCGGCTGGAGACCGATGCCCACGACATCCCCGTGGATCAGGTCCTTTGGGCGGAGGTGCCGGAAGAATGAAGCCTCTGTTTCTGATCCTGTTTGCCGCCTTTGTCTTCGGGCTTTGCTTTGCGGTGGACAAGGGCTCTGCCTGTCTTTTGCGGAAAGCCAAAAACCGGCAGTCTGTCCGGCTTCCTTTGCGGTATCCCCTGTTATCCCTCCTGGCCTTTGTGTGCGCCGTGATTTCAGGGACCCACGGCATACGCAGCAAAAGCACCCTGTTCCTGATTGCCGCCGTGTGCTTTCTGGGGGTAGGGATCTACGGGTTCTATGCCTATCATAATATGAAAATCACCTATGACAAAGAAAGCTTTTTCTTTCAGAACGGCAAGTTTTCCAGGAAATTCTCCTTTGGCGACATCGCTTATCAGCGTGTGGCCATTACCAGACGGGGGTGCTGTCTGGTGCTTTGCACCCAGGAGGAGGAAGTGGTGCTCTACAGCAGTATGCAGGGCTTTTCCCCCTTTTTGGAGACCGCCTATCTGGGCTATTGCAGGGCAAAGGGACTGGACCCGGAGGCCCAGTCCTGGCATGATCCCCAGGCGCACCGCTGGTTCCCCGATGATATTGACGCAGAAAAGTGAGGTATCCCCATGGCACACATTCCCCAGGGAGAAACCAGCGTGCTGGAGCTTCTCCCCTTTGAGACCGCATTGCAAGACGCGATGCAGCCCGATGGCCAGTATGATGTAACCCGCTGGCTCTATGTTCCCAACCACTACAGCGAATATCGGTATATTCTGGGGACCCGGGGCCGACGCCCTCTCATTTGCATGGGCATCAACCCTTCCACCGCCGCCCCGGACGCACTGGACAACACCCTGAAATCCGTGGAGCGGATCGCCCTGCACAACGGCTATGACAGCTTTCTCATGTTCAACGTCTACGCCCAGCGGGCCACCGATCCCGACGCCATGGAACGGACCTGCAATCCCACGCTGCACCGGGAAAATCTGGAGGCCTTCCGGTATCTGCTTTCCCTGAACCCGCAGCCCGATATCTGGGCCGCCTGGGGCGCCATCATCGAAAAACGAGGCTATCTGGCCCGGTGCCTTCTGGATCAGATCCGGGCAGGCCAGGAGTTTCACGCCCGCTGGTTCACCGCAGGACCCATTTCCAAAAAAGGTCACCCCCATCATCCTCTGTACCTGCGCAAGGACGCTCCCCTGGACCCCTTCGATCCGGAGGCATACTGCCGGAAAGTTCTGGGGCAGGAATGAAGCGGCTGTTGGATTTCCCAAATTTGCGTCTTAGAAATTGTACATAATGCAGTTTTTTGTGGGATAGCCGAATTTTATGAAAATTTATCTTGCATTTTTGCATGTGTCTGATACAATAGAGTCGGACCCTGGGCATGGATTCTTTCGCTGTCCGGGGTCCTTATTTTTTGAATCATGAAAGGCGGCGTTCCTATGTCCCATCGCATTGTGGTAGCCCTGGGCGGCAACGCACTGGGCAACAACCTGGACGAACAGTACGAGGCCGTTCGCGAAACGGCGAAGGCCATTGCAGACCTGATTGAAGAAGGAAACGAGGTCATCATTGCACACGGAAACGGCCCTCAGGTGGGCATGATCCAGACGGCCATGGCGGAGCTGACCCGTTCCAATCCCGAAAAGTATATCCCCTGTCCTCTGTCCGTTTGCGTGGCCATGAGCCAGGGTTATATCGGCTATGACTTACAAAATGCCCTGCGGGAGGTGCTCATCAACCGTGGCATCTACCGTCCCGTTTCCACCGTGCTGACCCAGGTGGAGGTGGACCCCAAGGACCCCGCCTTCCTCCATCCCACCAAGCCCATCGGTGCCTTTATGACCAAGGAAGAGGCCATGCGTCTGGTAGAGGAACGAAACTACGACATCGTGGAAGATGCGGGCCGTGGCTATCGCCGTGTGGTTGCCTCCCCCAAGCCCAAGGCCATTGTGGAGCTGGACACCATCCAGGCTCTGGTGAACGCCGGGCAGGTAGTGGTGGCCTGCGGCGGCGGCGGTATTCCCGTGGCCCGGAACCAGGACGGTCAGCTGAAGGACTCCGCTGCCGTCATTGACAAGGACTTTGCCGCCGAGCTTTTGGCGGAGTCTCTGGATGCCGATTTCCTCATCATCCTCACCGCCGTGGAGAAGGTCGCCATCCGCTTCCGCCAGCCGGACGAGCAGTGGCTCTCCGAGCTGACCATTGAGGAGGCTGAGCGCTATGCCCAGCAGGGCGAATTCGCCCCCGGCTCCATGCTGCCCAAGGTGCAGGCTGCCGTCCGCTTCGCCCGGTCCGCCCCGGGCCGCACTGCCCTCATCACCGAGCTGAGCAAGGCCCGGGAGGGTATCGCAGGTCAGACCGGCACCCGGATCCATGCTTGATTTTATGAAGAGACAGTCTCCGACCCCGGAGGCTGTCTCTTTTCCTGTCCACATCCTGGGGACACTATGCAAATCCTGCTCTGTTTTGTGCTGCATAGAGATCGTTCCCGATGCTTTCCGGGAACGAAATTCGTTTCTGCCAGCGGCTTCCCCGCCAGACTCCAATGCATGGGCTGCCTCCCCTCTCACAGCCGCTCAGCCGCAAAGGCCCTCAGATTCGTTTAGATCGACGATCTTGATGTATGTAGTATCATTTCATATCCAGAGTGTCGTTCTTCGTTTCTGCGGCTTTCAGAAGCCTCACAACTGGTTTCCAAGTCCAGAGAAGTACAGCGAAATCTCACTTTTCCCTTCTGCATTCCTGCTGCAAGGCTCTTTCCCCCGCCTTGAGGGACCTTTCCTTTTGCAGGGCCGTTCTTCTTTTCCGGGTCCACAGACCGGCCTCCATGTGTCAGAAAAAGGGGGATAAACAGGGAAAATCCCCTGGTTTCCGGTGACTTTTTGCAGGAATTCACCCCAAACCAGACCGCACCCCCGTTGCTTCTTGCACACAATCTCTTTCACAGTCTCTTTGGCTCTCACGCGCGAGCACGGGGGTGGGGGCGCACACGCCCCCGTTTTACCGCTCTTATAAGAGCGGTACTTCTTTTCTTTCTTTTCTATTCTTTTCTATTCCCTTCTCTTCTCTTCAAGTCCAAGGGTTTTTTAAGGGAAAAAGAGATCGAAAAAGGCTGAGAACCGCCTGCGTGAAAGGAAAAAAGCAGGGGCACACCGCCTTGCCGCTTCCGAGGCGCAGTAGAGCCCGAACGCATTTTGCCGCAGTTTACCGGGCATTGGAAAGGGTCCACGCTCTATTTTCATCGTTCTCTTTGTGTTTGTAAGGCACTTTTTGCACACTCCCAGGAACGAAAAAGCAGACGCATCTTTCGGTGCGTCTGCCGGGCTTTATCCGTTCTGTTCCAGATGCCGCTGAAGTCGGTTCATAATCATATCCAGCGCCACCAGGTTTTTTCCGCCCTCCAGCACCACCAGATCCGCAAATTTTTTGCTGGGCTCCACATACTGGTCATGCATGGGCTTCACGGTCTGCTGATACTGCTCCAGCACGGACTCCATGGAGCGGCCCCGCTTGTTCACATCCCGCTTGATCCTTCTGCACAGGCGGATATCTGCATCGGTGTCCACAAAGATCTTAATGTCCATGAGATCCCGAAGCTCCTTGTTCTCAAAAATCATGATGCCCTCCACCATAATGACGCTTCTGGGCTCCAGATGAAGGACCTCTTCGCTGCGGTTATGCACCGTGAAATCATACACCGGGCAGTCCACAGACTCCCCGCTGCGCAGCTTTGCCAGATGCTCCACCATAAGCTCCGTCTCCAGAGCCGCCGGTTCGTCGTAATTCAGCTTGCACCGCTCCTCATAGGGCAGCTCGTCGTGGCGGCGGTAATAGTTGTCGTGGCTCAGGACCGTGATCCGGTCTCCAAACTGTCCGATGAGATTTTTCATCAGCGTGGTCTTGCCGCTGCCGGTGCCTCCTGCAATGCCGATTACCAGTACATCCATCATTATTCTCCCTCTCGTGCCTGCAACAGGCAGTTTTTTTCTATTATAGCGGATTTCTCCAAAAAAAGGAACACCCTTTTTCCCTTCCGTGAAAAAAACTGTGGAATTTCCACGAAAGCTGTGATACGATTGTAAAAAACAACAGGAGGTACCCATGAAGCTGAAATTTTTATGTATCCTCGGGGTCCTGGCGCTGCTGCTGGGAGGCTGCGGCACTGCAGGCCCCGCCCCCATGACGCCGGAGGATGCCGCACGATATGAGGCCACCGTGACCCAGTTCCTGGAACGCTACCGTGCCATGGATCCCACGGTAAACGAGCTGACCACCACCGCAGGAGATGCAGAATTTGAAGGCTATATGGCGATTTTGTGCCAGAGCATGACCTTTGAGGTGGGCCAGGCCTCCCAGGAGCACTACGCCGTCTATGTGGATGTCACCGTCAATAACATCGACTTCGGCAAGGTCTATGACAGCATTCTGGCGCAGCTGGGCGAAAACGCCAAAGATGACGACATTCTGGCCCGTCTGGAGCCTGCCCTTCAGGCCCCCGATGCTCCCAGAAAGGATTTTCCCATCCGTGTGGAGCTGATTCCCGGCGAGTCCCCCCTGATCCGCTATGAGGAAACCCTTCTGGATGCCCTGTCCGGCGGCTTTATCTCCTACCTGTCCGCAATCACGGAGGATAACTAAGCTTTCAGAGGTATAAAAAGAAAACATACGGCGCTGTTCCGACGAGGAGCAACGCCGTTTTTTTATGCAATACATTTATTTTCGTTTTTTATATTATACAAAAAGTAATATATACTTTACATTTTAAAAACAGGATGTTATCATGGGATTACAAGGAGGTGTGGCTGTGGCAAAAAACATTCATCTGAAGGTAGCCCGCGCAAAGAAAGATATGACGCAAAAGGATTTGGCTGATGCAATCGGTGTTTCACGCCAGACCATCAACGCCATTGAGAAGGGTGAATATAACCCTACCGTCAAGCTGTGTCTTAAAATCTGCTGGGCATTGGATACCACGCTGGATAATCTATTTTGGGAGGAACAACATGAAGAAGAAGAAAAGTAATCTGGACGAAATGCAGGAGAAGAAGCTATTGAACATCGAGCACAATGCCTGTTGGATTGCATTTTGGGGGTTATTTGCGGCCATTTACATTCAGATCGCCTTGGGAAACGGCGGAATCCAGCATCTTGGCGGAGAAATCGTCATTATGATCGTTTTGTCCGTATATATATGTGTAAGCTGCATAAAAAATGGCATATGGGACCGGAAATTGAATCCAAATTTTACGACAAATCTTGTGGCCAGCCTGATAACCGGTCTTGGACTCGGCATCTTTTGGACTTTGGTTTCGTATCATAGATACCATGCACCCATCGGCTCTCTGGCTGTCGGAATATTGATATTTCTCTCCACCACAGGAGCGGTCTTGCTTCTTCTGTCACTGACAACCGCCGCCTATAAGCGTCGAAAGAAAAAACTTGAGGACGGGCCGGACGATGATGACAACGAAACGGAGAAATGAATACCGAAAAGGAGTGAGTTCCATGGACCATGCGTATGTACTGCTGACCGAAAAAGAAGAAATGTGGGCAAAAATGCTTATGCAGGTACTGAAAGACAACGCTATCCCCTGCACCCCCATTCCGGTATATGGGGCCGGCGTGGTCCTGAAAACAGGGGTTCCGGAATGTTTTCGGATCTATGTTCCATACGACTCTATGCCAAAAGCCCGGGAATTGTTGAACCAGCTCTTTTCCCGCAGCACCTGATTGATCGTTTCGTCCAACTGGTAAGCTTTATAGATGAAAACAAGGCGGATACAGCTTCAAACTGTATCCGCCTTTGCTTATGCGCAAATGATTGCAAAGTAAACTGTCATCACGGGTTCCCTAGGATATGCTTCCCGGTCTCTATTTGAATCAGTTTCTCTCGCAGTAGGCCTTTGCAGTGAGTGCGGCCACCTTGGCGTTGTTGTAGACCAGCTGAATGTTGGAGGCCAGAGAGTCACCGCCGGTGAGCTCTGCCACACGGGCCAGCAGGAAGGGGGTGGTTGCCTTGCCGTGGATGCCCTGTTCCTTGCATTCCCCAATAGCCCGGTCAATGGCGGCATTGATTTCCTTGGGGTCCATGGAGAACTCCTCGGGAATGGGGTTGGTCACCAGCATACCGCTGCCCAGGCCCATGTCATTTTGTGCCTTGAAGGCGGCAGCCAGCTCCTCGGGGGTGTCGATGCGGTAGTCTACCTTGAAGCCGGAGCTTCTGGTGTAGAAGGCAGGCAGCTCCTCGGTGCCATAGCCGATGACCGGCACGCCATGGGTCTCCAGATACTCCAAGGTGAGGCCCAGATCCAGAATGCTCTTTGCGCCTGCGCACACCACCATCACAGGGGTGCGGCCCAGCTCTTCCAGGTCGGCGGAAATATCCATGGTGGTCTCTGCGCCCCGGTGTACGCCGCCGATGCCGCCGGTGGCAAAGACCTGAATACCGGCCATGTGGGCAATAATCATGGTGGTTGTCACAGTGGTGGCACCGTCTTCCCCTCTGGCGCACAGAACCGCCAGATCCCGGCGGGAGGCCTTGGCAATGGCCTGGCCCTTCTTGCCGAAGTACTCAATTTCCTCTTTGGTGAGGCCGGCCTTCAGACGGCCGCCGATGATGGCAATGGTAGCGGGCACGGCACCGTGCTGGCGGATGATGTTTTCCACATTGAGAGCGGTTTCCACATTCTGGGGATAGGGCATCCCGTGAGAAATGATGGTAGATTCCAGCGCCACAACGGGCTTTCCCTGTGCAACGGCTTCTGCGACCTCAGGGTTTACATCCAAAAAGCGATTCAGATTCATAATAAGTTCCTCCGTATTACAAAATTTGTCCCATCCGCTCTCTGAGGGCGGTAACATTGAGATTGGAATTGATGGTTTCTTCGGACTCGATGGCGATGGCACCTGCCGCCGCTCCCGCCTGGGCGGTATCCAGAAGGGGCAGATCCTCCATCCATGCCCAGGCAAGGCCTGCCATGAATGCGTCTCCCGCTCCGGTGGCGTTTTGCATCTGGGCCGGGCAGCAGGGCACCAAATGCCGTGCCTCTCCCTCTGCGGCATAGACCCCGTCATTGCCCATGGAGAGAAACACCCGGCCGACGCCGCTGTCCAGCAGACACTTGGTGGCCTTTTCCAGGGTGACCCGGTCGGTAATGCGCACCCCGGTCAGAAGCTCCGCCTCCAGCCGATTGGGCTTCAGAGTGTGGATGCCGGACAGGATGGGCCGCAGCTTCTCCGCCTTGTGGGTGGATACGGGGTCCACGAACAGAGGGGCCGTGCAGGACTGGGCCAGATAGTGCAGAGACTGGGAGGGCAAATTGGCATCCGCCACCACCAGCTTGGCATTGTTTAACAGGTTCAGCCGGGAGGCCAGATAGGCCGGTGTGATCTGCTCGCAGATCTGCATATCCGACACCGCCAGCGCCATGTCTCCGTCGGGGCCGCTGAGATAGACATAGGTGGAGGTGGTCCCGTTGGGGACATGCAGGGCATAGCTCAGGTCGATGCCCAGATCGCCGCAGGAGCTTTTGATTTTCTGGGCGTGAAAATCGTCTCCCAGGGCCGTGAGCATCCGCACCTCCAGACCCAGCAGACTCATATTGTGGGCGATGTTCCGTCCCACGCCTCCCAGGCTCATGTGAACCTGACCGGGGTTGGAGTCCCGCTCCACCAGAGGCCCGTAGGCCTTGCCGCCGATGTCGATGTTGATGCCGCCCACCACCACGGCATAGGTGCCGTTGCGCAGGACATAGCCCTTTCCGGCAATATAGCCCTTTTTCGTCAGGTTGGAAATATGGGCCGCCACACAGGACCGGGTAATGCCAGCCCGCCGGGCCAGCGCCTCCTGGGAAATCATGGGGTCCTCCTGAATCCAGGCCAAAATCTGCCGTTCTCGCTGGGTCACGGCGTCACCTCCTAAACATTTCTTTATTTCTAATCTTATGCTTATTATAATCAAATCCCTCGCCCTTGTCAAGCACAATCTGCACATTGACAAATCCGATCCGGCGATGGTATAATTTTTACAATCGTTGCGGTCGAAACTAATTTGGAAGCTCGGAGATTCGCCGGGCTTTTTCTGTGGCTGATGCCACGGGGTTTCCCCGGTTTTATGAAAGGATGTGGGGTATGAAACGAATTTTTTCCCATCTGCGGCCCTTAAAATGGCGCATTGCGGCGGCTGCCGTTCTGATGACGCTGTCATCACTGGGCCAGCTCCTGTTGCCGACACTCATGAGCGCCGTGGTGGACGAGGGCATCTACGCCCGGGATTTCAGCGCCATTTTGAGATTCTGCGGTCTCATGTTTCTGGTGGCCCTGTGCAGTCTGGGGGTCACCATCTGGGGCAGGAAGCTCAGCGCCCAGGTAGTATCCCGCTTTAGCTCCGGGCTGCGGGAAAGCATTTTCAGGAAGGTCATGGGCATGAGCCATGCATCCTTCGGAAAGATGGACACCGGCTCTCTGGTCACCCGGTCCACTCAGGATGTGGGCACCGTATCCTGGGTGGCCAATATGCTTTCCAGCGGCATCATTTCCATTCCGGCCATGTTCCTGGGGGGTGTCATTCTCTCCTTCCAGGTGGATGCGGCTCTGGCCTGCGTGGTGCTGTGCGCCGTGCCCCTGGTTGGGCTGGTGGTGTTTCTCATCGGCCGCCGGGTGGCCCCTCTGTGGGAGCTGTCCGATGCCTACATCGACAAGCAAAACGAAATGATCCGCCAGCGGCTCCGGGGAATCCGGGTCATCCGGGCCTTTCGCCGGGAACCGGACGAGCACAAAAAAATTTCCGACGCCACAAAGGTCATGGCGGATAACATCATCAACGCCAATGTCTCCATGCAGTCCATCAATCCCATTGCCTCCTTCTGCCTCAATGCCGCGGCGGTGGTGATCCTCTATCTCAGCGCCCTGCGCATGGAATCCAGGGTCTCTGCCGCCACCGGCGGCGACATTCTGGCCCTTATCCAGTATGTGGCCTACATTATGAACAGCGTGCTGGCCGGGTCCTTTGCCATTGTGATGGTGCCCCATGCCGCCGTGGCCTGCCGGCGTATTTTGCAGGTCCTGGACCTGCCGGAGGATCGGAGCGAAGCGGGCCGCAGCGCTTCTCTCAAAGGCGGCATCACTTTGGACCATGTCTCTTTCTGCTTTGAAGGAAGCTCCGAGCCCGCCCTCCGGGATGTGACCCTGGACATTCAGCCCGGCCAGCGGGTGGCGGTCATCGGCTCCACCGGCAGCGGCAAAAGCACCCTCATCCAGCTCCTGCTGGGCTTCCGTCCCTGCACCCGGGGGCAGATTCTCTTTGACGGTATCCCCGCCGGGGAGCTTTCCGGCAGCAGTCTGCGCGGTCAGATCAGCAGCGTCCTGCAAAAAACCGCCATCTATGCCGGAACTATCCGGGAAAATGTGTCCATGGGCAGCCCCGGCACCACAGAGGCGCAAATCCGGAACGCCCTGGACATTGCCCAGATGGGGGAATTTGTGGAAAGTCTCCCGGACGGACTGGACCACAGGATCGAGCTTTCCGGCTCCAATCTCTCCGGTGGACAGCGGCAGCGTCTGGCCATTGCCAGAGCCCTCAACAAAGAGGCCGCCATCTACATCTTTGACGACAGCTTTTCCGCTTTGGACTTTCTCACGGAATCCAAATTGCGAGCCAGACTGGCCCGGGAGCTCAAAGGAAAAACCCAGATCGTGGTGACTCAGCGTGTCACCACCGCCATGTACTGCGACTGCATCTTTGTTCTGGACAACGGCTCTCTGGTGGACCGGGGCAGGCACGAGGAGCTGCTGGCACGCTGCCAGGTATATCGGGAGATCTACACCTCCCAGACCGGAGGTGACACCCTATGAGACGATACGCAGGAAAAGAACAAAAGCTCACCGGCCGGCAGAAGGTCTCCCTTCTGGTCCAGCTGGGCCGGGAGGCCAGACCCATCTGGAAATGGCTGCTGCTCAGCTGCTTGCTGTGCGTCATCATCATCGTCTGCGCCGTCCTGGGTCCCAAGCTCACCGGCAAGGTCACCAACATTCTCTGTGCCTGGTGGAATGACCACGCCGCAGGGGCCCCGGCGGGGCCTCTGGTGCAGACCATTTTCCCCACCCTTCTGGTGCTTCTGGGGGTCTATGCCATCGGGGCGGTGTTTCGCTGGCTCAATATGTATCTCATGAACAATGTGGTCAGCCACCACTTCACCTGTACCATTCGGATCCGGATGTCCGACAAAATCAGAAGGCTCCCCATCTCCTATCTGGACGAAACCCCGGTGGGGCAGATCCTGGAGCGCATGACCGACGATGTATCCGCCACGGGCAACACCATCCACCGGCTGCTGGACATCCTCATGCAGGGCTTTTTGCAGATCCTCTTCATTGCCGTGGCCCTTTTGCTGGAGGACTGGCGGCTGGGCCTCATTGTGCTGATTACAACGCCTCTGTCCATTTTGCTGTCTCTGAAGATCTCCGGCTACAGCAGCAAGTATTTCCACGCCATGTTCCGGCACAATGCCCGGATGTACTCCGTGGTGGAGGAGAACTACACCAATTTTGCCACCACGAAAGCCTACAATCTGGAAGAAAACGCCCTGGAAAAGCACCGGGCCGTGAACCGGGAGGTGCAAAAGGCCCAGGAAAATTCCGTCTTTATCTCCGGCCTGGTCCAGCCCGTCATCACCCTGGTCAACGCTCTGACCTACATTGCCGTGAATCTGGTGGGCGGGTATCTTGCCGTCAAGGGACTGGTCCCCGTGGGCACCGTGGTCACCGTGGTGCTCTTTGCCCGCCAGTTCTCCGCCCCTCTGGAGCAGATCGCAGACGGCTTCGGCCAGATGCAGCACACCATTGCGGCGGCCAATCGGGTCTTTCAGTTCCTGGCTGAGCCGGAGGAGGACCAAAGGCAGGGACAGGTCCATCCGGAAACCGTGAAAGGCGAGGTGGAATTTCGCCATGTGGCCTTCTCCTATCGGGAAGACCAGCCCCTCATCCGGGACCTGAGCTTCCGGGCCCGGCCCGGCCAGACCATAGCCATTGTGGGCCCCACCGGTGCGGGAAAGACCACCATTGTGAACCTGCTCATGGGTTTTTATGACATCGCAAAGGGAGAAATCTGCATTGACGGCCGCCCCATGTCCCGGATGAACCGGGACCAGGCCCGGGAGCTGTTCTCCATGGTATTGCAGGACACCTGGCTCTTCCGGGGCACGGTGGCCGACAATGTGGCCTACGGCCGCCCGGACGCCACCAGAGAGGAGATCATAAGGGCCTGTGACGAAAGCTACTGCGACCACTTCATCAGGACCCTGCCCCGGGGCTATGACACCGTCATCGATGACGAAACCACCACCCTGTCCGGGGGACAGAAGCAGCTTCTCACCATTGCCAGAGCCGTTCTGGCGGACCGCCGGCTTCTGATCCTGGACGAGGCCACCTCCAATGTGGACACCCGAACGGAGATCCTCATTCAGAAGGCCATGGACAAGCTGATGAAGCACCGCACCTGCTTCGTCATCGCCCACCGTCTGTCCACCATCGTAGGAGCGGACCGGATCCTGGTCATCCGGGATGGAGACATTGTGGAGCAGGGCACCCACAAGGAGCTTCTGAAACAAAACGGCTTTTATGCCGCCTTGTACCGCAGCCAGTACGACAAGGGCTGATTTCATCTGCAACGGGCGGGCCTCTCCTATGCGGGAGCGCCCGCCCGTTCCTTCTTTTTCCGCAGGGGAAAGTCGGTCTTTTCCCTCGCTTTCTTTTATGGTATACTGGAAGAAAACACCTGCAAGGAGGAATTCCATGAAGGAGTATCTGGGTCTGGACATGGGCAAGACTGAAATCAA
>JARIBV010000033.1 GCA_029257335.1 Faecousia sp. | reverse complement strand
CGATTCCGGGAATTGAGGCCGGAGGGCCGAAAGGAGGAACCATGCAGTGTCCGGATAAAAAATGTCGATGCAGTTGGGTAAATCCAAGGAACAAGCGGTATATTCGGTACCATGACCGGCAATGGGGCGTGCCGGTTTACCGGGACCAAAGGCTGTTTGAAATGCTGATCCTGGAATGCTTTCAGGCTGGCCTGTCCTGGGAATGTGTGCTCAACAAGCAGGAGGCCTTCGTCAAAGCCTTTGAGGGATTTGACCCGGAGCGGGTCTGCACCTATGGAGAAGAGAAGGTCGAGGAGCTGATGGAAAATCCGGGCATTATCCGCAACAGAAGAAAAATCCGGGCCGCAGTGACCAATGCCCGGGTTTTTCTGGAAATTCAACGGGAGTTTGGCAGCTTTTCCTCCTATTTATGGGGCTGGACCCGGGGAAAGATCCTGTACGAACAGGGCCTGACCCACTCGGAATTGTCGGATGCACTGTCGGCGGATTTGAAAAAGCGGGGGATGAAGTTTGTGGGTACCACCATTGTGTATGCCTATTTGCAGGCAGTGGGGGTGATTGACTCCCATGAAGCAGGGTGCTTTCTGGAGCATCGGGATTAGGAATCGGCAGCTTGGAAGGGCTTACGGGGCGCTTCCGGGCTGCCGATTTTCCGTTGCCTTAGGAGGCGGCAAAGCGGGAGGGAAGCTATAGCCCGGCCTGCTTCCGCTTTGCCCGGCGCACCCGGTTGATATGCCGCTCAAAATCTCCGGAGCGGATCAGCTCTGCCAGAACATACTGTTCAAACACCGGCACGGTGCAGGAATAAAAGCCCAGTTTTCGTTCAAATTCCCCCAGCAATCCCGGGGGCAAAATCAGATAGCCCACCCGGAAGGAGGGGGCGATGGTGTTGGAAAAGGTGTTCAGATAGATCACCGAGTTTTGCCGGGCCAGAGAGAATACGGTATCTTCATTCTTTTTTGATACAGTCAGCTCCGAGTCGTAGTTGTCCTCAATGATGTACCCGTTTCGCCTCTCGGCCCAGCGGATATATTCATAGCGCTTGGATGCGCTGGCGGTGATGCCGCTGGGGAAGCTGTTAAAGGGGGTGATGTGCAGCACCGTGGCCCGGGTCTGTTCCAGTGCGTGGGAGAAGATTCCGTCGGGCCCCAGCGCCAGCAGGTCACACCGGACGCTGTTTGCCTCATAGACCAGCTGGATTTTGTCATAAGAGGGATTTTCCAGGGCAAAAATACGGTCATTTCCCAGAAGCTGCACGATCAGGCTGTAGAGGTATTCTGCGCCGGACCCCACCACGATCTGTTCCGGCCGGACGGCGATGCCGTTGCTTCGGGCCAGATAGTCGCAGATTGCCGACCGAAGTTCGGGACAGCCCTGGTTGTGAGATTTTACCAGAATGTCGTCACTGTAGTCCAGCAGGACCTTGCGCATGGTTTTGGAAAGAACCGTGAATGGAAATTCACCTCTGGTGAGATTGCTCTGCCTGGCGGGGCGGAACACATGGGAAAAACGCTCGGGGGTGGAAATAAAGTCATCCTCTCGATAGATGACGAAGTAGCCGCTGCGCTGCCGGGATTCGATATATCCTTCGTCGCACAGCAGCCCATAGGCGTGCTCCACCGGGATCACGCTGAGGCCGGTCTCTTCTGCCAGGGTCCTTTTGGAGGGCAGCTTGCTGCCGCAGCGGTAGATACCGGAAATAATGTCCCGTTTCAGGTGCTCATACAGCTGAAGGTAGGCGGGTTTTCCCGGGATTGGTTCAATGTGATAGTTCATCTGGTTATATGTTATACTCCTGTTTTGGTTATTTTCTTGTTATCAGATATAGGATATCCTATCAGCAGAAATTTGTAAAGCGTAAAGGAGGAAACAAACCATGGAAAAAACAAGATATGAACTGAACAAAGAGCTGGCCCAGATGCTCAAGGGCGGCGTCATTATGGATGTCACCACCCCGGAGCAGGCAAAAATCGCAGAGGCAGCAGGTGCCTGCGCCGTCATGGCACTGGAGCGCATTCCGGCAGACATCCGTGCCGCCGGAGGCGTGTCCCGTATGAGCGACCCCAAGATGATTAAGGGCATTCAGGATGCGGTGTCCATCCCCGTGATGGCCAAGTGCCGCATCGGCCACTTCGTGGAGGCCCAGATCCTGCAGGCCATTGAGATCGATTACATCGACGAGAGCGAAGTCCTTTCCCCGGCAGACGACCGATACCATATCGACAAGACCAAGTTTGATGTCCCCTTTGTTTGCGGTGCACGGGATTTGGGAGAAGCACTGCGCCGCATCAATGAAGGTGCCACCATGATCCGTACCAAGGGCGAGCCCGGCACGGGAGATGTGGTGCAGGCCGTTCGGCACATGCGCCTCATCCAGTCGGAGATCCGCAGGATCGGTTCCATGGAAGAGGATGAGCTGTTCGACATGGCAAAGCAGCTGCAGGTCCCCTATGAATTGGTCCGGTATGTGCATCAGAACAAGAAGCTGCCGGTGGTCAACTTTGCCGCAGGCGGCGTGGCCACTCCTGCGGATGCGGCCCTCATGATGCAGCTGGGCGCAGAGGGCGTGTTTGTAGGCTCCGGCATCTTCAAGTCCGGCAACCCGGAGAAGAGAGCGGCTGCCATTGTGCAGGCCGTCACCAACTACAAAGATGCCAAGATGCTGGCAGCTCTGTCTGAGGATTTGGGCGAAGCCATGGTGGGCATCAACGAGCAGGAAATCGAAATCCTCATGGCTGAGCGGGGAAAATAATATGACAGTGGGAATTCTGGCCCTGCAAGGTGCCTTTGCCGAACATGCCGCCGTACTGGAAAAGCTGGGGGTGGAGCATTTTGAGATCCGCCAGCGAAAGGACCTGGAGGGCCCCATGGACGGCCTGATCCTTCCCGGTGGGGAAAGCACGGTCATGAAAAAACTGCTCCATGAGCTGGGCCTGTTTGAGCCCCTTGCGGAGAAAATTCGGGCGGGTCTGCCGGTGTTCGGAACCTGCGCGGGACTGATCCTTCTGGCAAAGGAGATCGATGGAGGAAGCCCCTGCTTTGGTGCCATGAACATCGCAGTCAAGCGCAATGCCTACGGGCGGCAGCTGGGCAGCTTCTATGTCCGGGAGTCCTTCCGTGGAATCGGAATGGTGCCCATGACCTTCATCCGCGGCCCTTATATCGAGTCGGCGGGAAAGGGCGTGGAGGTCCTGGCCGAGGTGGACGGCAATATTGTGGCGGCAAGACAGGAAAATCTGCTGGTAACCGCCTTTCACCCGGAATTGAGCGAGGATCTGTCCATTCATCGGTATTTCTTGCAGATCATAGAGCACAGCGCCTGCAAACACGCCGAAAGGGCGTAGGCGGAGATAGATAAGCACGGATGGCGGCGGCCTGACTTGGTTCAGACCACCGCCATTTTGCGTTCAGGGCTGCCGTTCGGCGGCCCTTGATTGCTTTTGATAGACCGAAGGGGAGCTGTCCGTAATTTTTAAAAGGTCCGGAAGCATAGTTGCAGTCGTGAATTCCGTATACAGGGCCGGGGGCAGGGAAGAGATAGGCCAGATCGATCCTCCGTGGACCGTCCTCCGGGAAGACAGCCTCCTGTTTGTCGTTTCAGGAGGATGCAATCCAAACCATAGACAATTTTCCCGCAAACGGGCAAAATCCACAGTTCGCTCCGGGTTATTCCGGAAAATATATTGCTTTTCATGGTTGCAAAAACGGACGAAATCTATATAATATAGGCGTACTCAGGTTTTTTATGGGAAAGGTGAGGCTTTAGAGACATGCAACATGTTCATTTGCTGATTAAGCCCGCTTCCGGGATGTGCAATCTGAATTGCAGGTATTGTTTTTACCATGACATTGTAGAAAAAAGAGAGCAGCGCTGCTATGGCTTCATGGAGGATGCAACCCTGGAGGCTGTGATTCGGAAAGGAATCGCATCTGCGAAAAAGGAATGCACCATTGCCTTTCAGGGGGGCGAGCCCACCCTCATCGGTCTGGACTTCTATCAAAAAGCGGTGGCGCTCCAGAAGAAGCACAATCCCAGAGGCATCAGGATCTTCAATTCCATCCAGACCAACGGCGTGGGGCTGGATGACCGGTGGGCTGAATTCTTCCGGGAAAACCAGTTCCTGGTGGGCATTTCTCTGGACGGCTACGGAGAGGTTCACGACTGCAACCGGGTGGATGCCGGAGGGCAGGGGACCTTCCGCCGGGTCATGGAGGCCGTGGAGGTACTGAAACGGAACCGGGTGGAATTCAATGTCCTGACGGTGGTGACCAGGCAGAATGCCAAAAAGATCAGCAGGATCTATGAATTCTATAAGAAGCAGAATCTGGCGTATCTCCAGTTCATCCCCTGCCTGGACCCCATCTTTGAAGAACCGGGGA
>JARIBV010000079.1 GCA_029257335.1 Faecousia sp. | reverse complement strand
TGACCTCCAACATGGTCAGGGCGGCCAGAACCCGAGCTGCCTGCAGCCCGGATTTGGATATTACCTGGTCGATATGCTGTATCGCCTCACTTAAAGAGGCATAAACGGTTTGCTCGTCCCCTTCCAGGGGCGGTATCGTATGATACGCTTCACTATACGGCGTAGTTTCCCCGTTGTCAATGATTTTTTCTTTTCTTATTTTAGGAGCCTGTTTCTTTTGCGCTACCTTCAGCGTCGGCTGCTGGGGCTGTACATACTCTCCGGGGTATGGTGTCGGTGCCGCTTCTGCCGATGCGTTATGAACTTTCCCCGGAAACCGGCCTTCATATTCCTCCATCACATCCCAGCCGCACTGCACCACGCAGGCGCCCTGCCGCAGCAGTGCGTTACTCCCGGCACTGTTGTAGGAATCAATATTGCCCGGTACCGCAAACACATCCCGACCCTGATCCAGTGCAAACTGGGCCGTAATCAAAGCGCCGCTTTTGGCCGGAGCCTCTACCACCACAACGCCGCAGCTGAGGCCGCTGATGATGCGGTTCCTTCTGGGAAAGTTTCGGGCCACAGGAGGCGTTCCTGGCGGATACTCCGAAATGAGGCAGCCATACCGTTCCGCGTCTAAATAGAGAGGCTCATTGTGCCGCGGATAAATCACATCCACGCCGCAGCCTAAAACACCTACGGTTTTTCCTCCTGCCATCAATGCACCTCGCATGGCCATGGTATCCGTTCCGTCCGCAAGACCAGAGATCACCAGACCACCGCATTTGGTAATCTGATAGCCCAATCGTTTGGCCACCAAACAGCCATAGGCAGAAACCTTTCTGGTTCCCACCACCCCTACTGCTGCCTCGCCGTCAAATTCCGGCAGGGTCCCTTTATAATAGAGCACCAGAGGCGGATTGGGGATCTGGCGCAGCCGGGCAGGATAGGCCCCGTCCTGATAGGTCAGGATCTGAATTTCTTTTCTCTGGCACTGCTCTAAAATCTGCTGGGCTTCTTCCAGAGATTTGTCTTCCAGGGCCTCGCAATGCTTCCGCTCCAGTCCCTCCACGCCTTCATAGCTTCCGGCAAAATAGAGGGTCTCTATGTCGGGAAACTGACGAAGTACCTCCAGGGCCCTTCCGCATCCGATTCCCGGTCGGCTTGCAAGCCATATCCAGTGTGCCAGCATTGTACATCTCTCTCTTTATTTTCTCATTTTCCCTGCATCTGCCACAAAACTATGGTCGCTGCCACGGCGGCATTGAGGGATTCACATCTTGGATTCATTGGAATAATCAATTCTTCTGTGCATTCCTTTAAAAAGAGCTGACTGACTCCCTGCCCTTCGCTTCCGATGACCACAGCCCACTGAGAAATGGGAGCCTGACGGATATCCCTGGCCTTTGGAGACAATGCCGTAACCGCCAAGGGGATCTGTCTTTCTTTGCAGATCTTCAGAATATCCTCTCCTGAGGCCTGGATGGGCTGGGTGCGCAATACTGCGCCCATAGATGCCCTGACGGTTTTCCAGTTATAGGGGTCTGCACAGCCTCTGGCTAAAATCACCGGCACATCCAGGGCATCCGCCGTTCGCAGGATGGTCCCCAGATTCCCCGGGTCCTGAATCCCGTCCAGAATCAAGGTGCCGGGCCGCACCTGCAGAGGCTTTTCCTCCGGAAGTCTGCACAGAAACACCGCGCCCTGCGGGGCTTTCATCGGGGAAATGGACTCCATCACATCCACCGGAACCCGGTAGACCTCTACATTGCCGGGAAGCGCCGGGGCCTCTACCCCGTCTGCCAAGATCACGGTTTTCAGGCCGCAGTCCCACTTTGCAGCCTCCTCCAGAAGCTTTATACCATCCCCCAGATACAGGCCTGCCTCCTGGCGCTCTTTGCGTGAGGTGGTCAGCCTGCGCACCTGCTGCAGCAGGGGATTCTTTCGGCTTGTAATTCTCTGTTCCATTATTTCTCCTGTGCAGCTGCCAGGGCCTTATACTCCCCCAGCGCCACTACAATGTCGCCTTTTTGGATCTCATATTCTGCACTGGGGGAAATGTCGATCTTTCCGCCCTGGCGGATGGCAATGATGGTGATTCCCGCTTTGGCCCGAATATTCAGCTGCTTCAGATTCTTTCCAAGCCAGCTGTTCGGAGCCTTGAATTCAGAAACACCATAGTCCTGGGACAGATCGATATATTCCAGAACATTGGCCGTAGACAAGCCATGGGCCAGCTTATTGGCAAATTCCCGCTCCGGCACCACCACCCGATCCGCGCCGATTTTTTCCAGCACCTTTTGATGGTTTTCGTCCAGAGCTTTGCAGACCACCAGGGGCACTCCCAGTTCCTTGAAGTTCAGGGTGGTAAGAATACTTGCAGACAGGTCATCTCCGATGGCCACAATGGCGCAATCAAAATTTCTGGTGCCCAACGCCCGCAGGACCTCATAGTCCCGGGCATCCCCCACCACCGCGTGGGTCACATAGCCGGAAATCTGCTGAACCACCTCCGGGTTCGTATCGATGGCAAGGACTTCATTGCCCAATTCATACAGACGCTTGGCAACGCTGATGCCAAATCGTCCCAGACCAACCACAACATATGATTTCATAGATATCTCTCCTTATCCAATCAAAAGCTTGGTCTCGGCATAGTGGTACCGCTCCTGTGCCCGGTCTCCCATCAGAAAGCCCAGGCTGATCGTAAGCAGGCCCACACGGCCAAAATACATGAAAACAATCAATAAAATCTTAGATAATGTTCCTAAAATCGGCGTAATATTCGCAGTCAGCCCCACTGTTGCCAGAGCAGATGCCGTTTCAAACATGGCATCCAGAAACGCAACATTGCTGTCAGCCGTCACCACAATGGCACCGGCAAAGCACAGCATGAGAACCATCACCGTCAGCGCCATGGCGTCCCGGACCTGGCGGTCGGAAACGCTGCGCTTAAACAGCTGCACCTGTCTCTTGCCTCTGGCACTGGTGATTGCCGCAGCCAGCAAAAGAAGCACCGTAACCGTTTTGAGGCCACCGGCCGTAGAACCACTGGAACCGCCTGTCAGCATCAACAGAATGGAAACCGCCTTGGAAGACTCCGTCAGCGCACCCTGATCTATGGCTGCAAAGCCTGCGGTTCTGGTGGTCACCGACTGGAAGGTTCCTGCCAGGACCTTTTCTCCGGCCGTCATGGTTCCCAAAGTGGCAGGATTGTTCCACTCTAAAATACAGATGGAAACGGCCCCTGATACAATTAAAAATACGGTACAGATCAGAACCAGCTTGGTATAAACCGAAAGTTTGTTCCTCTTTCTGTCCTTGAGCTTCTGGAACAAATCCTCCCAGACAAAAAAGCCCAATCCTCCCAAAACGATCAAACACATGATCGTAGTGAGCACCACAGGATCCTTTCCGAACAGCATTAAGCTGCTTCCCGGCTCTAAAACGCCGAGAATATCAAATCCTGCATTGCAAAACGCTGAGATCGAGTGAAACACGCCCCATTTCAGGGCAGTTGCTGCACCATAGTCCGGCAAAAAACGGAAAAACAAAATCAGCGCACCCATCCCCTCCAGTATGAAGGTACCCATGAGCACATGCTTCTGAATCCGAACCACGCCCTGCATATCATTGAGGCTCATAGCCTGCGCCAGAAGCATTCTCTGCTTCAGGCCCATCCGTCTGTGAAGAGAAAAAGCAAATATAGCCGCCATGGACATAAAGCCCAGACCCCCCACCTGAATCAGGCAGATGATGACCGTCTGACCGAATCCGGACCACTGCACATAGGTATCTGCCAGCACCAAGCCCGTGACGCAGGTGGCGGAAGTCGCCGTGAAGAATGCCGTCATGGGCCCGCAGGATTCCCCATTGCGTGACGCTGCGGGAAGCATTAACAGCAAGGCCCCCAGCAGAATGATTCCGGCAAAAACCAATGCAATAATTTTTGTGGGGGAGAGTCGATTGGCTCCTGCCCGCAGCCGCATTCGCAGCAAATATCCGGTATATGGCATACATTTCCTCCTAACAGAGACCAAACAAAGCAAAGGGTGCGGACATCATTACCAGCCGCACCCTAAACGGGAGTATTCCAATCATAGGGCACAGTTGAACGATCGCCGTTTTTCGCTATATTTCGCACATCCAGTTTACTATAGCAGATTTAATGTGGTTGTACAAGCCCCTTTTATCAAAGCTAGCTTATCCCAGCTTCTTTTGCAGCCGCCGGATATATTCCGGATCCGTACCGCAGCAGCCTCCCAGCAGATTTGCGCCCTGGGCATATGCCTGCATCTGGAGCGTGGCAAATGTTTCCGCTTCCATGGGGTATTCCGCGATTCCCCCCTCCCGGATCACCGGATTGCCTGCATTGGGTTTGGAAATCAGAGGTCCGCGTACAAATCGGCGCAGACGGCTGACCAGACTGGGCAGCTGATCCGATGCCGCCACGCAATTAAATCCGACCCCATCGGCCCCGGCCTCTTCCAGTTCTCTCAGCACGGGCCCGGCATCCATTCCGGAAAAAAAGCTTCCGTCAGGCTGCATGGTAAAGGTAATCAGAACGGGAACATTGCCCCCTTCCAGTTCCGCAGCGGTCAAAATGGCCTCCGCCTCCTGGGGATACAGCAGCGTTTCTCCCGCCAGAATGTCCACGCCGCCTTCCAGCAGCCCCGCAATCTGCCGCCGGTACTGCTCCACCAGAGTGGAAAACAGTTCCCCGTTCCAGGATTCCAAGGTTCCCGCCATGGTGGAAATATCCCCCGCCACAAGGCAGTCCTCCCCTGCGGCTCTCCTGGTAATGGCCACGAGATCTGCGTTCAAATCCTCCGCAGCTCCCTGCCAGCCTGCTTTTTCCAGGGTGGCAGGCTGCGCCTGAAAGGTGGGAGCGTACAGAATCTTACTGCCGGCTCTGCGGTATGCCCGCTGGAGCGCCTCCACATCCTGGGGATGCTCCAGCGCCCAAAGCTCCGTCACCGCCTCCCGGGGCATTCCTATGCGGCGCAGCTGGGAGCCTGTGGCACCATCCAAAAGCACCGGGCCCCGCTCAATCCATTCTCTCCACTGTACTTTGTTCATTGTGCATCCTCCTGGGACATTTTTTACAGTATACCCACTTCTCCCCTCTTTGGCAAGAGGTTTCCGGGGACAACTGTAAAAAAGCGCAAAACCACTCTCATTTTTTCTGTCAAATTGTGAAATAATACCAATATGATTGACGAATATCTGAAAATCTGCTATACTTTCATTGAATTCCATGCAATTTTGAAAGGAGTACCGACCAATGAAGAAAACTGTTCTGCGTGAATATGCAAAACTTATTGTTCGTACCGGTGTAAATGTCCAGAAGGGCCAGGATGTGCTCATCTATGCCGATCTGGATCAGCCCGAATTTGTTGCCATGGTGGTGGACGAGGCTTACAAGGCAAAGGCCCGGAAAGTCACCGTCAACTGGTCTTATCAGCCTTTGCAGAAGCTTCACATCCGTCATCAGAGCGTCACCACCCTTGGCACTGTGGAAGCCTGGGAAGAGGCACGCCTGCAGCACTATGTAGATATCCACCCCTGCCGCATCCATTTGGTTTCCGAGGACCCCGATGGCCTCAAGGGCGTGAATCTGGAAAAAATGGCAAAGGGCCGTCAGGCATCCTACAAGATCATCAAGCCCTATTCCGATCAGCGCCAGAATAAGGAGCAGTGGTGCATCGCTGCCGTCCCCGGTGCCGCCTGGGCTAAGAAGATTTTCCCCAACCTCACTAAGAGTCAGGCCATGGAAAAGCTGTGGGAGGCCATTCTCTCCACTTCCCGGGTAGACGACGATCCTCTGGCTGCGTGGGATGCGCACAACAAGGACCTGAAGGAACGCTGCGACTACCTCAACAAGCTGGGCATTTCCAAGCTCCACTATACCGCCGACAATGGTACCGACTTTACCGTGGGCATGATGCCCGAAGCACAGTTCTGTGCCGGTGGTGAGGAGACCCTGGGGGGCGTGTTCTATAACCCCAATATTCCCACTGAGGAGTGCTTCATTTCCCCCAACAAAAACCAGGCTGACGGCATTGTTTACTCCAGCAAGCCTCTGTCCTATCAGGGCCAGCTCATCGACAATTTCTCTATTCGCTTTGAAAACGGTAAGGCCGTGGAGGTACACGCCGAAAAGAATGAGGATCTGCTGAAAACCATGATTTCCATGGACGAAGGTGCCTCCTATCTGGGCGAGTGCGCTCTGGTGCCCCAGTCCTCCCCCATCTCTCAGAGCGGACTGCTGTTTTATAACACCCTGTTCGACGAGAACGCAGCCTGCCACCTGGCCCTGGGTGCCGGCTTCCCCGACACCTTTAAGGATTTCCAGAACAAGACCCTGGAGGAGTGCAAGAGCTACGGCATGAATGACTCCATGATTCATGTGGACTTCATGATCGGCTGCGACAGCATGAACATCGACGCCATCACCCAGGACGGCAAGGTGGTCCCCATCTTCCGCAACGGCAACTGGGCTTTCTAAGAGGTCCCCGGTTGCTCCGTGCCGTAAAATCCGTAAGCGTATAAAATATCCCGGAAGCACTTTGAAAAGGAAGTGCCTCCGGGATATTATTTTACTTTTTCAGCAGTGCCTCGCCTGCTTTATAGATATCGCCTGCACCCACGGTGAGCACAATATCATCGGGCTGGGCGGTACGGCTCAGATAGGTGGTGACCTCCGGCAAGGTGTCAAAAAAGACGGAACCGGGAATGTGATTGGACAGGTCTCTGGCAGAAATCCCAAAGGTGTTGCGCTCCCGGGCCGCATAAATCTCAGTCAGGATCACATGATCCACCGTACGAAGCTCCCGGACAAAATCATCAAACAGGGCCGCAGTACGGGAATATGTATGGGGCTGGAATGCCAAAATCACACGGCGGTAGCCCATGGCCTTCACAGCCTCAATGGTGGCATGAAGCTCACCGGGATGGTGGGCATAGTCATCATAAACATCTGCGCCATTGTAGTTGCCCTTGTACTCCAGCCGACGGCCTGCCCCGCGGAAGGTTTCCAGGCCACGGCTCACGGCCTCGCCGTCAATGCCCAAAACCCAGGCTGCGGCAATGGCGCCCAGTGCGTTGGCCACATTGTGCTTGCCGTAGACGCTGAGCCGCACATCGCAGTAGTGCTTTCCATCGCAGACCACGGAAAAGTCCCGCCAGTCATCGGAATAGTTCACACCATGGACCAGGTTCTGCTCCCCAATGCCGAAGGTAATGGGGAACAGTCCCTCCAGCGCATGCATGGTATTGGCATCGTCGCCGTTTGCCAGGATTTTACCGGTCTTTTCAGGTACCAGTTTTGCAAATTTCCGGAAAGACTTTTCCACGGCTTCCAAATCACTGAAATAGTCCAGATGATCCGCTTCAATATTCAGAATCACCGCCAGGGTGGGGAAGAAATTCAGGAAGGAATCACAGTATTCACAGCTCTCCAACACAATAGAGTCCCCTTGTCCCACCCGGTGGCCTGCATGAAGGATGGGGAGATAGCCGCCGATCATTACCGTGGGGTCCCACTGGGCCTCCATGAGGATATGGGTCATCATGGAGGTGGTTGTGGTTTTTCCATGGGTGCCGGAGATACAGATGGCATTTTTATAGCTCTGCATCAAAACGCCCCAGGCCTGAGACCGTTCAAAAACAGGAATCCCCGCCGCTCTGGCGGCCGCAATTTCTGGATTATCGTTGTGGGCAGCTGCCGTTCTGATGATGCAGTCTGCACCGATTATGTTATCTGCACTGTGCCCAATGTAGACCTTGATTCCATGGGCCTTCAGTTCATCTGTGGAGACAGAGGAATTCATATCAGAGCCGGTGACCTCAATGCCCATGCCCTGAAGCACCAGACCCAGAGGCCGCATGGAAACACCGCCAATGCCCACCAGATGGACCCGTTTGCCCGGCTGAAGGAGATTTTTCATTTTATTCAGGTTAAAAGAAGCCATAAAAAGCGCCTCACTTATAAAGACAAATTCTGTTCAGCTTTTCATTATAATATACCGCAACCTGCATTACAAGTGCTTTTTATGAAATGCTTATGTTTTTTATTGATATTTCCAAAAAAGAGACCGCCCGAAGGCGGTCTCTTGTGCGGTTATCAATGAGCTGCACTTTTTTGTGCTTAGTCTCTGCGCAGAGCCCGGATGGGGCTGAGATTTGCAGCTTTCGCCGCAGGCAGCAGACCAAACAGAACACCGATCAGGGTGGAGAATGCCACTGCAATGATGGTTGCAGGAATGCTCACCGACACAGGCACATGGGTCAGTTTGGAAATCAGCTGGGCCGTACCCACGCCGGAAAGGACACCCAAAAGGCCACCCAGACAGGTGAGCACTGCGGCTTCTGTCAAAAACTGCCACAAAATTCTGCGGCGCTTGGCACCCAATGCCTTCTTAAGGCCAATCTCACTGGTTCGCTCCGTTACGGACACCAGCATGATGTTCATAACACCGATGCCGCCGACCAGCAAAGAAATGCTGGCAATCCAGATCAACTGATTGTTGGTGGCGCTGCTCATGTCCTGAAGCTTCTGGGCCTGCTCCAGCAGATCTTCACTGCGGTAGCTGAAGCCGGAACTGCTCTGAAATTCACTGGGTCCCACCGCATCCACAACACTGTCTGTCATGATTTCCGGGTCCTGCTGCGCCTGGTCATGCTGTACCTCTTCCTCCCGATAGACCACGCTGCTGGCAATCTGGGTCTCGGTAAGCTTATCTGCCACCGCCTTGCCTGCCACTGTCATTTCATCTGTGCTGTAGGCCTGAACCGCCACGGACTGAGGCTCATCAAAGCGATAGACAACGGGCCAAACGGAATCCGGCATATAGACAGAGCCGCCGGTGGTTTCCGCATAGAGGTAATAGTCATTCATATTTTTGATGTTCGGTTTAAAGCTGGAGGTGCTGGCCACCACGCCCACCACCGTAAATGTCTCACCCTTGATTTCCAAGGTCTGGCCCACAGGCTCGGCCCCGTCAAAGAGGCTGGCTGCCGCTTTCTCGTCTACGATCGCGACCTTTCGATAGCTCTCATAGTCGGAATCCACAAAGCCTCTGCCTCTGGTCAGACGATAGCCTTCCACCTGAAAATAGGCCTTATCAATGCCGCAAACCCGGCCGCTAAGGGAGGTATTGTGATAGAACACTTCTCTTTCAGAGTAGGGACGGACACGATAGAAGGAAACGGCCTTAACGCCGTCCAGCTTCTCCAGTTCCCCACGCATTTCCTCCTGAATCGGAGCGACACCCTTGGGATTCTGGTTGTAGCTCATATCATAGACATTGTTTCCGTTATGCAGCTGCACGGTGACCACATTGTTTCCTGCGCCAATGAGATTCTGCTTGATCTGTTCGTTGGTTCCCTTGATGGTGGAAACGATGGTCATAATGGCAGCGATACCGATGATAATACCCAGCATTGTCAAAAAAGAGCGGAGCTTATGGCCCCAGATTCCCTGGAATGCCAGTCTGATATTTTCCATGATCCACCCTCCTTAATTGAGCGCATACAGCTCAGACACATCGGCCTCTTCCGTGGGGGCGCCCTCTTTCAGGTCGTCTCCATAGGGGAAGGCAATGTAGTCTGTCATGGTCAGTCCGGAGAGAACTTTGGTATTATTGCCATTGTTCACAGTTGCGCCGGTTTTGATCTCCCGCTTCTCCAGAAGTCCCTCTGCATTTCTCACATACACATAGCTTTTTCCGTTCTCCGTCAGGATAAATGCAGATTCCAGGAAGAAGGCCCCCTCCTGATCCTGGCTGGTGTGATAGGAGATCTCCGCAAAATAACCATCTTGCAGGTTTGCCTCCTCACTTACCGAAACGGTAAAGGGATAGCAGGAGCTGTTGGGGTTTCCGTCATACAGATCCCCTTTTACAGGATAGTCTCCAATTTCCACAATGGTACCCTCATAGGTAGAAAAGTCATTATAGCTGGTGACTGTCACTGTCTGGCCGATGGAAATGGCCTCACGATTCAGCTCATTCACCGTTCCCTGGATCAGGAAGCCGCCGCCACCGGAGATTTTCACCATGGGCTCTCCCGTCTCTGCCGCCTCCTCCGCAGAGATCACGGAAACCACATGACCGGAAATTTCACTGGTGATTTCACCATTGTCAAATTCCTTCTGCATGATCTGAAGCTCCGCTTTTGCCATTTTAAGAGAGAAGGTCAAGTCCTTGATTTGCGCTTCCTTTTCCGTCTTTTTCTGGGCAATTTCCGTGGCCGTAAAGCCGCTGTTCCAGATGATTTCGTCCTCCGGCTCCGGTTCCTTGTTTTCAGAAGGAACGAAGAACTCAATCACATACTGAGGCTCGGCAGCGGCGGGAGTGTCTGCGGTAGTTGCGGGGGAATCCGTTGTCCCCGGCTCTTCCGGATTCGTCGTCTCGGTGGGCTCTGTTGTCTCGCTGGGCTCCGTTGTTTCACTGGGCTCTGTTGTCTCGCTGGGGTCTGATGGCCCAGTGGGTTCTGGCGGCTGCGGAGCAGGTTCCACAATCTGGGTAATGTGCATTCCCACGCGATTGGTCACTTCTCCGTCTGCACTGTTTCCCTGCCGATACTCTGCAACCAGGTACACATCGCTTCCCCCGGTGCTGTCTGCAATGAGGCTGTTCATTAGCTCATTGGTAAACTGGATGTTTTGGTCCACCCAGACTCTGGCGGGACTTCCGCTGGTGCCTTTGCCGGCATAGATCTGATATCCGTTGCTTCCCAGATCTCCTTTCGGCCCGGAAGAGCCGGAAGAACCGGAAGAGGGCTTGTCCGGCTTTTCCACATACACAATGGGCTTCATATTTCTGATTTCCACCAGTTCCTTCTCCGCATCCTTGAGGCGAAGCTCATCACGCTTGATTGCCAGCTCCTTTCGGTCCAGAGCCAGCTGGGAAATGGTGGTGTCATAGGTCAAAAGCTTTGTCCCCTTGGAAACCTTCTGCCCGACCCGAACATGCACGGCCGTTACCACCTGGGTATTGGACAGATGGACTGCCTGGAATTTATCCGTTGTGATCTCCCCGCCGGTGGTGGAGTCGCCATCCCAGTTTAAATGGGCCATATTGTTGATATCATAGACATGGACAGGCTCTACCGGCCGGGTTTCCATGTAAACGAAGACCCCTGCGCCCAATGCCCCCACCAAAAGGATAGACAGAAGACTGATCCACAGCTTTTTATGCTTCTTCATTTGCTTCTCCCTCCTCTGGCTTCTCCGGAGTTTCCTGGCGCCGCTGCTGGAATCGCTCAAACAGGGTCTCGGCCATGCCTCCCGCTGTTGCTTTTTTCATGGGGTCGTCCCCCGGCTCGTCTGCATCCACCTGGAGGCAGCCATCCAGAATCCGATAGAGTTTGTGGGCACACCGGCCCACAGCAGGCTCATGGGTAATCATCAAAATCGTCATTCCCTGTTCTGACAGAGATTGGAAAATTTCCATTACCTGTACGCCTGCCGCCGTATCCAGAGCACCCGTAGGCTCGTCTGCCAGCAGAAGCTCCGGATTTCCCACAATGGCTCTGGCGATGGCCACACGCTGACACTGACCGCCGGAAAGCTGATTGGGGCGGAAATTGGTTCTTTCTCCCAGGCCTACCGCTTCCAGAGCCTTTTGCGCTCTGGCTCGCCGCTCCTTCAGCTTGACACCGGCATAGAGAAGAGGCAGCGCCACATTATCCAGCGCAGTCATTTTGGGAAGCAGATAGAAATTCTGAAACACAAAGCCGATGTGCTTGTTCCGAATATCCGCCAGCTCATTGTCCTTCATTCCGCTCACATTCTTGTCCTTCAGCAGATATGTGCCGGAGCTGGGCTGGTCAAGACAGCCAATAATGTTCATCAGGGTGGTTTTACCGGAACCGGAAGGGCCCATAATGGCAATATAGTCTCCCTCATGAACCTGCAAATTTACATTTTTAAGAACCGGCACCTCTTCTTTTCCCTGAATGTAGTTCTTGCAGACATCTCGAAGTTCCAGAATCATACTCAGCCCCCCAGATTACCGCTAGAAGAGGTATGCTCGTTACCGGATACACTGTAGGTAGACAGGTTTCCATCAGAGCTGGTTCCAACATTGGAATTGGTGCCGGAGGAAGATTTTGTTGCCTCGGTGGTTTTTGTTTCCTCGCTGACCGTCTCTGTGGGCTGCATCTGCTGGGGGTCCTGAGACTCTTCCGGCAGATCCTGCATCCCGTCCTGGTTTTCCGGCATCTCTTCCATATCATCCATTTCGTCTGTGCCGCCTGTCGCCTCTGTGGTTGAGGTCGCCTCAGACTGATCCAGCGTGGTTCCCGCACCTACCTTGCAGGTTTCGTCCGGGAATGCAATATAGTCCTCAATCGTCAATCCTTCCACGATTTCGTGGACCATAGCGGTCTCTTCATATTCGCCCAGAGTTACGTAGCGCTTTTCCAGCAAGTTTTCTTCATCTGCTGCCCAGACATAGTTGGAAATCGTCCCGTCTTCTGCCTCTTCCTCACACAGATAGTACTCGGGAAGCCAGATGCCTTCTCCTGTGGGAGATTCCTCGCTGGCGATTTCCAGATAGACATGCTGCCCCAGCATCAAGCCGGTAGGATCTGTCAGGTTCACATAGAAGGGATAGCTGCTGGAGCTGGTCATCTCATCATGACCGCCTCCAAACCCCATATCCATCACTCCGCCAAAGCCGCCGTTCATTCCGTCGCCTTGGTTGCCTCCCGATGCGCCCTTGAGGTCCACTTCTGTGACGGTACCCAGCCAGGTTTGTTCACTGTCGGTACGGGATGTTGCTTTAATGGGGGTTCCCTCCACAATTTCGCCAAGGTTCATTTCATTGATAGTACCCTTGATGCGGTACGCCCCGGATTTCTGGATGGTAATGTACGGCTTCTGCTGGCCGCTCGTATCCGTGCCGCTTTCATTGACGGAAGAAATTCGGCCGGACACCGGCGCAATCACACGAATATTGGCCAGGGTGGATTTGAGCTGAGAAATTTCCTTCTCCTGCACCTTCATGTTATAGTCATTCTCTTTTTTGGCGGCTTCCCGGTCGGAAATCTCGATGGTATATTTGATTTTTTCACTTTCCGGGGCATCCTTCTCCTCCTTTTGGAGTTTGGTGATCTCGGCTGCCAGACTGGTGGAGTTGTTCTTCAGGCGGTCCAGCTCCAGCTGCTTCTTGGAAAGCTGCACATCGATGCTCTCAGAGTCATACTCAAACAGCACATCTCCCTGATTGACGCTGTCTCCCACAGAAACATACAATTCCTTCACCTTCTGGTCGGCATTGCGCTGAATCTGCGTTTCTTTTTCGGAAACCACCACGCCTGCAAAGCGGTCATGCATCCCGATGCTTCCCACGCCGATGATCTCGCCTACATTCTGTACATATACGATTGTATCCGGCTTTTTGCTGCAGCCCCACAGTCCCACAAGGGATGCGGCACCTAACACCGCTGCAATCCATTTTTTATTCATACATCTATTCCTCCCAAACTGGAAAATTGGCAATAGAACATTGATCCTTTACAGAAGAATCATACCTGACCCGTTGATTCTTGTCAACGCCGCTTCCCCTGCAAAAATTAAATTTTCTGTGACTGAATTGTGAATAAATTCCGGGAATCAAAAAAGTTTTACCATATCTTGATGGGTAACCGGGATCGACAGATCCTCAAGTTCCTGCCTGGTAAACCATCCCAGTTCTCTGGACTCTCTGCTGATTTTCAGCTTCGGTTCATGCTCCAGCTTCACCCGATAGAGGACAACCACCATACGCCACACGCTTCCGTCGGCATAACTGGCGATCCTCCCGGGCTCCTCAAAGACCTTTACCCGTTCAAAAGCAGCTGGCGACAGCCACAGTCCGGTTTCTTCCCACAGCTCCCGTGCCGCTGCTTTGATCTCCGGCTCTCTGCCCCGTACCTTTCCCCCAGGCAGTCCCCATTGATTGCAGTCTCTTCGTCGCTCTAAGAGCAGCTTTCCGTCATACTCCAGCAGAACATTGACCCCCAGATGCGCAGGGCGATTGGGTTTCGGCGCATTGGGATCATTGACATAGTATCTTGCATAGGCCATAAAAGGTCATCCTTTCTTTCGGCTTGCCGTCTCAACATGGTCTTTATCATACCATTTCTTTTATCCAATTACAAGAAAAACGGTGACATTCCTGCAAATATCTGTGTGCATACCTGTCCTGTCCGAGAATATCCTGATACAGAGGTGAGGACATGCCGGGAAAATCTTCTATATTCTATGGTACAATCATGCTGACCGCAGTGAATCTGGCCCTGCGGCTCAGCTCCATGGGCTTTCAGGTCTATCTGTCCGGACAGATTGGCGCCGCCGGAATCGGCCTGTTACAGCTGACGCTTTCCGTGGTTGGCTTTGCCATGACCATCGGCATGGCGGGCATCCGCACTGCCACCATGTATCTTACTGCCGATGCCGTAGGAAGCGGCCGAAAAAACGGGGTCAGTCGGGTACTGTCCGCCTGCTTTGTATATAGCTTTCTGTTCAGTGCCGCAAGCGCCCTGCTTCTGTTCCGGTTTGCTCCCCGGATTGCAGCCCATTGGGTGGGCGATTGCAGGACGGAACCTGCCATCCGTACCTATGCCGCCTTTCTTCCTGCGGTGTGCCTGGGCAGTGTCATGGCAGGATATTTTACAGCCACCGGACGCATCCGGGATCTGGTCCGGGTGGAGGTGCTGGAGCAGCTTGTTTCCATGGGCGTCACCGTGCTGCTTTTAACCCTTTGGGCCGGAGGCAACGCCGGAAAGTCCTGTACTTCCGTTATCATGGGGTCCGGCGTTGGTTCTCTTGTAACCCTTGTCTGTCTCATGGGACTGCGAAAAGGAGACTCTTCTTCCCTGCCGGAAGGCAGAGAAGCCGGCCTGGTTCCCCGACTTTTGAAGGTTGCACTTCCTCTGGCTCTGGCAGATAACCTCCGCATGGGGATCTCCACCGTAGAAAATCTCATTGTCCCGAGACGGCTGGCTCTCTTTCCCGGTTCTGAACCTCTGGCTGCTTTTGGACGAATTGCGGGGATGGTTTTTCCCACCATCATGTTTCCCGCCGCCCTTTTGTATGCCTTGGCAGAGCTTATGATCCCGGAGCTGGCCCGGTGCGCCGCCGGAGGGAAAACAGCCCGGATCCAGAATCTCACTGCAAAAAGTCTGCGTCTGGCCCTGCTCTATGGTCTGGCAGCCGGAGGGATCCTGTTCACGGCCGCAGAAAATCTGGGGCTGGTCCTCTTTGGCAGCCCGGAGGTCGGGACTCTGTTGCGGTGGTTTTCCATTCTTGTACCCATGCTTTATGTTGATGCCATTGTGGATGCCAATGTCAAAGGCATGGGGCAGCAGGTGGCCAGCGTTCGCTATAATACCATAACTTCTCTTCTGGATGTTGTCTTTTTGTGGATTTTACTCCCTCGATATGGGCTTACCGGGTATTACCTCAGCTTTGCAGTGACCCATGCCATTAACTTCCTCCTAAGTCTTTCCCGGCTTGTGAAAGTAACAGGCCTTCGTCCGTCCTTTTGGCTGGCCCTGCGCGGCGTTCTTTCATGGGCAATGGGTCTCGGGATTGCAAGCTTTCTTCCCCGTTCCCACGGGCTGGGCGGAATTCTCTTTTCCGGCTCTGTATTTTTACTGATTTTCGGACTTCTTCTGGGGCTCATGGGGGTACTGGGAAAAGAAGATCTGAAATGGCTCAGGCGGCTGGTGATTGACAAACATGCTGACCCAAAGATATAATACAGGGACCAATCCCAAGAGAAAGGACGGACCTCTATGTATCACTTCCGAAACGACTATTCCCAGGGGGCGCATCCTCGTGTGCTGGATGCCCTGGTGCGAACCAATCTGGAATCCACCGCCGGGTACGGGGAAGATGAATACTGCCAAGCCGCAGCCTCCATGGTCAAGGACCGGTTTCACTGCCCTGATGCAGACATTCACTTTCTGGTAGGCGGCACGCAGACCAATTTCACTGCCATTACTGCCTTCCTTCGTCCCTGGGAGGCCGCTGTGGCCGTGGATACAGGCCATATTGCCGTACACGAAACCGGCGCTGTAGAAGCCAGAGGCCACAAGGTAATCACCGTGCCCCATACGGAAGGAAAAATGACCCCACTGGCGCTGAGAAAGGTCTATGAAGAGCACACCTGCTGCAACTGGAACCATCTGGTTCTTCCCAAGCTGCTGTATCTTTCAGACTCCACCGAACTGGGCACGATTTATACCAAGGAAGAGCTGAAGGCCCTTTCCGAAACTTGTCACGATTTAAATATGTATCTCTATCTGGACGGGGCCCGTCTGGCCTCTGCCCTCACCTCCCCGGGCAACGACCTTACCCCGGAGGATTTACCCGGATACTGCGACGCCTTTACCATTGGCGGCACAAAAAACGGCCTTCTCTTCGGAGAATGTCTGGTCATTACCAATCCGGCCCTGACGGAAAATTTCCGTTTCTGTCTCAAGCAGTGCGGCGCCATGCTGGCCAAAGGCCGGCTGCTGGGTGTTCAGTTTTCCGCTCTGCTGGAAGGGGACCTTTGGCTTCAGCTGGGCCGCCATGCCAACCGCCTGGCCCAGCGTCTGACGCAAGGACTTGTGGAAAAGGGGTATCCCCTCTATGCCCACTCTCCCACCAACCAGCTGTTCCCCATTCTGCCGAAGGAAAAAATTCAGGAGCTAAAACGCCGGTTTACCTTTGAATTCATTGCGTCTGTGGATGAATCCCATGATGCCGTTCGATTTGTGACCGCCTGGGGCTCTACAGACGAAGCAGTCGATGCGCTTTTAGCGGCATTGTAATCCCCACGACCGGCATACCTTTTCTATAACAGACAAGCAAAAGACGAACAGTCCGCCCTTTTGAGGCAGTCTGTTCGTCTTTTTTATTATCTGGGACTGTTGGTGAGATTTTTCAGGATTACTTTAACATGTCTGCAAAGAACTCACCGGTGGCATCCACTGCGCGATACAGGGATTCCTGCTGAGGCTCTGCAAATACATTAAAGGTGTGATCCATCCCGTCAATCAAGAAGGTCTTGGAGGCCTCATTGGAGTTTGCCGCAACGATCTTATTGCTCCATTCAGGATCAACCGTGGTGTCCTGCTTGCCATGAACGGCCAGGACAGGGCCGGTAAATGCGGAGAACTCATCCAGCACATCAATGTTCTTTGCATCCTCACACCACTGCAAAGAAACATGCAGCGGCTCACGCCAGTCAAAGTTCATGACAAAATAGCCGTTTTCTTTTGCCTCTGCATAAAGCTCTTCAGAGAGCATGCTGCTGACATCCGGGGCCCCTGCCCAGGTTACAACCGCCTGAAAGATCTCGGGATGCCAGGCAGCGCTCAGCATTGCGTCCTTGCCGCCCTGGCTCCAGCCCATAACACCGATGTGTTCCCCATCGATGTTCTCAAGGCCCTTCATGTAGTTGGCTGCGGCCACTGCATCTGCAACGGCACTTTGGAAGGTGTAGCCGGTGTAGTCTGCGGTAGAATCGCCGCTGCCCATAAAGTCAATCCGGATCGTTGCAATGCCATACTTTTCAGCAAGCACAGGAGCCGCATGGGCATAGCCGTCACCGGCCTCGTTCCGCTGGGAGCCGGTGCCATGGAGCATCACAACAGCGGGATGCTTTCCTTCGGTGTTCGGCATACATACGGTTGCGGGAATCTGATGATCGCCGTTGTCGATGCTGATGACGGTCTCGGTGTAGGCTTCTGCTGCACCGCTTGTTTCGGTAATGGCTTCCGTTTCTGCCGCACCAGTGGTTTCTTTTCCGGTTTCGGTGGGCGCAGTACCGGTAGATTCTGTACCGGCATCGTTTTTTGAAGCACAAGCCGCCATGCTGATTGCCATGGAAAGCACCAGCAGGGGCAGGATCCATTTCTTCATATTGAATTTCTCCTTGTCGTTTTCTGTGGTTGTCCCAAACGCGCTTATTATAATGACATACAGGATCTGTGTCAATTCTTATTTTCAGCCGCCGGTGCAGCCGAAATTAAAATGAGGCTGTCAAACCCCACTTCGGTCTGGCAGCCTCATTTTGTTATTTTACAGGAATCTCTTCCAAAACCGTTCCGCTCAGTTCCTTTAGGGTAAATACCTTGTTCTCGTATACCATATAGCTGTGGCTCCCATCCTTGGGAATGGACACGCTTCTCGGTTTGTTACCGCCTGGGGCTCTACCGATGAAGTAGTCGATGCGCTTTTAGCAGCATTGTAATCCTCAAAACCGGTGAGGCTTCTTCTATGCAAACAAACAAAAAATGAACAAGCGTATAGAATTTACACAGGTATCTTCTCAAACAAATAAGTAAAATAGAGTAATTTTTGTATAATACATTGCAAAACTCATCAAAGTATAGTATAATATAGTTGTAAAAAATGGTGTATAGGCCATTTAGAAAGGGTGAAGGTCATGAATAAGTACACAAATTTTCTCAAAATGGGCGCAGCAACTGCAACGGCTGTAGCACTGATGATTGGTACTACTGGCTGTGGATCTGTAACTGTGGATGCAGAAATCGAGACTACTTCTGTTGTCTCATCAGAAGAAAACATGAAGCACAAGATTCTCGAAAAATCCAAGAAATCAGCTCCGAGTAAGACCGATAAGGCCAGCTCTTCCGATGGAGGTGCCAACGGTTCTGGTACTCTTGTGAAGAACGAATCGGGTGACGGAAAGAAAGTTACTGGCGGTTCCGCAAAAGCAGGTAATTCGGCATCGACTTCAGAAAAAGTATCATCTTCTGAAGTCGATAAGGGGGAGACAACTAGCGCAGCTGGTAATACCAGTTCTGGCGGCTCCCAGTCTGGTGCTACCAATAATAATCCTTCTGAGCCCAGTAAACCTGATCCTAAGCCTACTGAGCCCAGCAAGCCCAGTAAACCTGACCCCAAGCCTACTGAACCCAGTAAGCCCAGTAAGCCTGATCCCAAGCCTACTGAACCTACTCCTAAACCCACTGAACCCGCTCCGAAGCCTACTGAGCCTGCGCCGAAGCCTACTGAACCCGCTCCTACTGAACCTCCTCATGTTCATGATTGGATTTATGAATACCATGAGGAAGAAGGCCATTGGGGTGAAAAAACTATTATTTGCAATACCTGCGGGTGGTCTTGCTCTGAAAGTAACGCTGGCATGGATCTAGTAGAGTACTGGTTAGAACACCATCAGTATACGGATGACGGTAGGCAGCACTCTTATAGAATCGACGCAGAATGGATAGTAGACGAAGAGGGGTATGAACTGTGGACATGTCC
>JARIBV010000019.1 GCA_029257335.1 Faecousia sp. | reverse complement strand
TGCTGCCTGCACGGCGCTCCAGCGCCTGTCCCATAACATTCATGCCAAACAGGAACAGGCACAGCCCGCCAATCATGGTCAGAAGATCAAAAATATCAAAATTTCCCATAGGTGTGTTCCTTCCTTTTTACTTCCTCTTACGCTTTCAACCAGATCACCCCCACTATATCATGTTCTATGTAAATTGTGGGTTAACCTTTGGTTAAAGTTCTCAGGAAAACACCTGTGCGGTTTGCTTAAGTTTCTTGTTTTAATTGCTTATATTGCAGACAAATTTCCAAGGAAAACTGCCGAACATCTCCGCTGGCAAAGCGGACGGAAATAATATCCCCTTTTCTGTTCTCCAGAATGCCGCTGCCATACTTGCTGTGAATCACACGCTGGCCCGGTCTGTAATACGCCGTTTCCTCCAGAACCTCCCGGCTGACCATCGGCTTGACCACCGCCGGTACGGTTCTCTCCCCGGAAGGGACGGTTCCAAAGATCTCATCTGCAAAGGATGAGGGCAATTCCTTATCACGGAACCGGTAAACGGATAGCACATCTTTGGCTCTTGTCATGGCCACATAAAACAGCCTGCGCTCCTCTTCATAGGCCGACCACACATCCGGGTCTTTCTCTCCCGGCTCCGGTACATCCACGCAGGGAAGCGTCCCATCCAGCACATCCGCAAGGTACACGGTATGATACTCCAAGCCTTTGGAGGCGTGGATGGTGGACAGCACAAAGGGGCTTGATGGGTCCACCCTTCCCTTTTGCGCCAATCCCCGAAGCTCTTCCAATCTGGTCAGAAGCCCGCCTGCATCAGCTGCTCCTGTGCTTAAGGCCTCAAGAATAGGGATTTTTCCCGGATCTGCTTCCACCCGTTCCAAGTATTCCATATATCCCATATAATATACGATCCGCCGAAGGGCCCGGATTCCAGACTCTCGCAGCAGGCAAGCCAGATGGGTTTGTAGCGCATAACACCGCTCCCTGGTTCTCTGCCTCAGGGCAGGATTCCCTGCCAGATATGCAAAGGCCGGCTCCCGGGACGCCGCAGCTTCCTCCGCAGCCGTCTTTGTGATACCGGCATTGAATTTATAATAGACACGAAGAAAAATCTCAGAATTATCAGGCTCCATCGCCAACCGGATAATATCTACAATGTCTCGAACCACCTTATGGGAAAAAAACGAGGTATCAAACGGTCTGCAATTATAGGGAACTCCGGCCCGCTCCAGCAGGTCGATCATGGGAATGGCACTGTCATTATTGCGAAACAACACCGCCGTTTTCGCCATGGCGCCACGGGCAAGCTCTACAATGGCTCGGTATTGCTCCTGCCGGTTGTTCACCCAAATCGCCTCAACCCGTTTTCCGGAAGGCCGCACCGCCACCATGTGCTTTGGTCTTCGCTGCCGATTGACCTGAATAAATGCATCCGCACTTTTTACGATGGGCTCAACGGAGCGATAGTTTTTCTCCAAAAGCAGGACCCTGCCTGTTTGATAGACCTTCTGAAATTGCAGCAGTGCCTGGGGCCAGGCGGCTCGAAAGCCATAGATGCTCTGGTCCTCATCGCCCACCATAAACAAATTGGGTCGTTCCCCGGCCAGCAGCCCGATGAGCCGATGCTGGATCTTAGAAGTATCCTGGGCCTCATCCACACAAATATAGGGATATTGCCTGCGGAGCTTCTGCAAAAGATCCGGACACTGATTCAGGATCTGCAGCGCATATACCATCTGATCGTCATAGTCCATGCGTCTTTCTCCCCGCAGCCTGAGACAGTACCCACGATAGATCGGCTCCATTTCGATTCCATCCACCACATAGTCCTGCATCTTCTGTCCGCTTAGTTCCATATTTTTGATGTAGGTAATGGCAGTACGCAAGGTTTTGATGGTGCTCTCTGTGGGAAATTCATGGTTTACTGTGCGATAAATCTCTCCCACCATGGCATTGAGCTCCCGCTCATCGGAAATCAGAGCGAAAGCCTGCCGCCCATAGTGGATCTCATACAGACGGATAATGCTGGCGCACAGTCCGTTGATGGTGCGAAAAGGCAGCCGCTTTCCCAAGCTCGGCCCAAACAGGGAGGAAAAACGCTGCCGCATATCTGCTGTTGCATTCACCGTATAGGTAATGGTCAGAATCTGTTCCGGCTGAATTCCGGCGCACAGAATCATATAGCCCAATCTGGTAACCAGAACCGTTGTTTTACCGCTTCCCGGCACAGCCAAAAGAAGTACCGGGCCATGGATCGTCAATACTGCCTCTTTTTGCTGCTCATTTAGAGTCTTTCCAAATTCTTCTAAAAACGCTGCTCTTTCCATATCTGCCTCTCTTTCAAGCCCATTTTACCTTAGGAGCCTGTTTTCGTCAATGCCTCCGTCTGCCGTCTGTTTTATTGCATCTTGGAGTATCCGGAGGCCAGAAAATTGTTGATTCTATATATTGACTTAATGGCACCTTCCATATACAATATGTTGTATGTTAAACGAAGGAGATGCCATATGCCAATTTCTAAAAATGCTCTTGCTGTGCTGGAACAGCGTTATTTAATGAAAGATGCCCAAGGTCTGCCTGTCGAAACTGTGGACGATATGTTTCACCGTGTAGCCAATGCCATCGCATCTGCGGACCGCGCATACAATGCCAACGCAGATCTCAAAGCCCTGGAAGATCGATTCTATACCATGATGACCCAGCTGGACTTCCTGCCCAATTCCCCCACCCTTATGAATGCCGGACGGCCTTTGGGCCAGCTGTCTGCCTGCTTTGTCCTGCCTGTAGGCGACTCCATGGAGGAAATTTTCGATGCAGTAAAATACGCTGCTCTCATTCACAAGTCCGGCGGCGGAACCGGATTTGCCTTCTCCCGTCTGCGCTCTGCCGGTTCTTCCGTAAACTCCACCGGCGGCGTTGCCTCCGGCCCTGTTTCCTTCATGCGGGTATTTAACGCCGCTACAGAAGCAGTCAAACAGGGCGGCACC
>JARIBV010000040.1 GCA_029257335.1 Faecousia sp. | reverse complement strand
ACTTGGTGATGGGCGGCTCCATCAGTCCTGCCAGCTCCGTCAGGCTGGCCTCCGGATTTTCCAGACGAGCCTGGGCCGCCTGCCGGAGCTTCTGCGGAAGAGAGGCAAGGGTTCCGTTTTCCTCCAGCCGCCGAATGGCTGCCAGATGCACCTGGGCCGCATCTACCACCTTTGTGGTGTTGGCATCGTCACAGTTGCAGCGCCGGTTGACCTTGTTTTTCAGTTCCTTTTCCAACCTTGCCTCCATGATCCCCATGGCCGCCACAGGCGCCCCCAGCAGGGTGAGAAAATCCTCAATGGAGTCGCTCTGCTTGAAATACAGCACATGGTTTCCCGCCCGGGTGGTCTGCTTGGGGTATACCCCCAGCATTTCCTCTATAAGGGGATAGGTCTCCCGACCCACAAACATATGGGAAGTATCCAGCTCCAAATGGTAGCCCTTAATCGGGTCGGTCACCGAGCCCCCGGCCAGAAAGGCCCCGCGCAAAAAGGAAATCTTGCAGCAGTCCTCTTCCAAAACGCTGAGATTCACATGCAGCGCCACGGTATCCTGGGGGCTGAAGCCATAGACTTCCAGAATGGTATTGATTTTCTCCTGCCTGTGAATGACAAAGCAGAGCTTGCTGCTGTCTGCCTCCGGCTCTTCGTCAAAGCCGAAGCCAAAGGCCTTTTTAAACAGCTTTGGCAAAATTCCGGCCAGCTCCCGGCTTTCCGTCACAATCCGAATCCCATCGGAGGAAAAGGTATTGCAGAACAGGAGAATGCCGAAGCACTGGGCCCGGCAGCAGCACTTCTGGGTCGGGAGAAGTCTGCAAATCTCACTTTTTACATTTGAAGAAAAGGACATTTCCTCCCGCCTTTCTGTCTTTTCGCTTACAGCCGGATAACCTCCGGCTCCAGGGCGATCCCGCTGGTTTGCAGAACTCGCTCCTGAATTTTTTCAATGAGGGTCAGCACATCCTGCCGGGTGGCACCTCCCAGATTTACTACAAATCCTGCGTGCTTCTGAGATACGGCGGCTCCGCCTACCTGGAATCCCTTCAGCCCCGCCTGCTCAATGAGGGCAGCGGCATAGCCGCCCACGGGCCGTTTGAAGGTGGACCCGGCAGAGGGCATCTCCAGCGGCTGGGAGGCCTTGCGTTTGCCCATGAGCACACGCATGGTATCCCAGATCTCTTCCGCCGGCTTGGGGGTCAGGCGGAAGGTCCCGCTTACAATGATCCCGGCTTTTCCCGTAAAGGCACTGTGGCGATAGGAAAATTCCTGGGCCTCCCCCTGGGCCACATGGAGGGTCCCCTCCAGATCCATAAATACGGTTTTTTCCGCCACCTGTTTGATTTCCCCACCATAGGCACCGGCATTCATATACAGGCCGCCGCCTACGGAGCCGGGAATGCCATGGGCAAACTCCAGCCCGGACAGTCCCTGATCTGCCGCAAACCCTGCGGCCCGGGCCATGGAAACGCCGGACATCACGGTAATCGAGGTCTCATCCTCCCGGGTCATGCCCATAAGGGCTCCCCGGGTGCAAACAATGAGGCCCGGCAGGCCCTCATCCGGGGCCAGCACATTGGTTCCCGCTCCCAGCACCACCGGGGAAATTCCTTCCGCCTTTGCCCATTGGAACAGCTGCTGAAGCTCCTCCACCCCAGCAGGGAAAGCCATGATCTCCGCAGGACCTCCGATTTTGAAAGAGGTATGGTTGCAAAGGGGTTCATTCAGTTTTATCGACAGGTCAGGCATTGCCGCCTGGATTCTTTTCTGTAATTCAGTCATTTGATACATAAACGCCTCCGGGTGTTTAATTAAAGATACTATATCATATCCGCAGTGCAGATGCAAATGAATCATTTATGAAGTTTTTCTGAAGCAAAAAAAGACGGCACACCCCGCCGGTGAACTGCTCCCCATGGTGTAGTCTCGAAATTTTTGTTATTTCGAGCATCTACTCTATGGGAAGCATATCACAGGGGCATCCCGCCTTTTCCGTATGGGAGTTTCAGCCTACCACCAGGCTGTCGGTCATGTCATAGCTCTCGGCCAGAGACTGCATAACGCCTTCCTGTTCCAAGTCTCCCAGTGCCTGATTGATGGCAGGGACCAGATCGCTGTTGCGCCGCATGGCAACCACCAGTTCGTGGGTTCCCATCTGCACGGTTTCCAGAATCATCAGGTCTTCCCTCTGGGACATCGCTTGGGTGGCTGCGTGGCGGTCGATCACGGCACCTGCCACCTTTCCGTCTGTCAGTGCCTTCAGTGCGGCAATCTGATTCTCCACTGGCAGGACCTTACTCTCTGTCAGGTGCATCCGTACCGCACTCTGGCCGGCAGAGTCCACCTCTGCGGCCACGGATTTCCCGGCGAAATTCTGATCTTCCTTGTTTTCCCGCAGAACCACCAGCACCGGCTGGCTCACCAGATAAGTCTGGCTGAATTCCACCGTTCCTTTCAGCCGGGAAACCGCAGTCAGTCCGCTCCAGAGGCAATCCACACGCCCCTGCTTCAGCGCAAATACACGGTCACTCCATGCCACTTCCACAAATTCCGGCTGCAATTCCAGTTTCTGGCAGACCTTGGTGGCCAGCTCTATATCAAAGCCGGTATAGGTTCCATCCTCCCCCTTGACACTGTAGGGAGGGGCCTGGGTCACGCCAATGCGCAGGGTTCCACGCTCTTTTATGGCATCCAGCTCCGGGTTGCGGGGTTCTTCCTTTTTGCCGCAGGCCGTCATGCATACCATGAGGCAAATACACAGCATTAAACTGATCCATCGTTTCAGCATGATGATTCTCCTTATTAAAAAGTATGGTTGCCGCTTCTGCGTTGAGCTGATTATATCAAAATTCTTCTCTCTTTGCAACGCCGGAGATTTTCCGCCCGGAACTGTGCAAAAGCCGGCAGACCTCCTTTGTTTGTTTTCTTCAAGCTAGAGATTGACAAGAACTGCCCCTAAAATGACAAACCGTCCCCTTGTTTAATGGGAAATTTTGCGCTATGATACATTCATTACGGCCCCATACGGGGTCAACTGAATCAATGGAGGCAACCCTATGAAACTGATTCCGCAGCCCCAAAGCATGACCATGCAGGAGGGCTCCTATCGACTGACTTATACGGACCGGATCACTCTGCGTCCTTGCTGCACCCCCAACGCCTATGACTATGCCAAGCTTCTGGCTCAGGAGCTGGAAGCGGTCAGCGGCATGTCCCTGATGATCGACCGCCGCATGGTGGAGCCTCGCAAGGGGATTGTCCTCACCATGGACGCCTCTCTGGAAAAAGAGCACTACACCCTCACCATCACCGCCCAGGGCATCACCATCACCGGCGGCGACGAGGCCGGACTTCTCTACGGCGTGCAGACCCTGCGCCAGATCTTCCGTCAGGAAGGTCCTGTGGTTCCCTGCCTCACCATTTCCGACTTCCCCGCACTCCAGGCCCGTGGTCTGTTCTATGATGCCACCCGCTGCCGGATCCCCACCATGGCCTTCATGAAAGAGCTGGCCGACCGCTGCGCCTTCTATAAGATGAACCAGCTTCATCTATACATTGAGCACACCTTCCTCTATGACGGCTTCAGCGAAGTCTGGAGAGATGACACCCCCCTCACCGCCCAGGATATTCTGGAGCTGGACCAGTATTGCCAGAAGCTCCATGTGGAGCTAGTTCCTGCGGTTGTCACCCTGGGCCATCTGTATAAGATCCTGCGGACAAAGACCTATCATCATCTTTCCGAAATGGAAGAAGCCAAGGATGCAAAATTCTCCTTCTTTGGCCGTATGCAGCACCACACCCTGGACACCACCAACGAGGCTTCCCTTTCTCTGGTCTATCGGATGATCGATGAGTTCGTCTCCCTGTTCTCCTCCAACCGCTTCAACATCAACGGCGACGAGCCCTTTGACCTGGGCCGGGGCCGGGGCAGCAAGCTGGCCGCGGAGGTCGGCGCTCACAAGATGTATGTGGATTGGATCGCCAAAATCTGCCGGCATGTGGTGGAGCTGGGCAAGCAGCCCATGTTCTGGGGCGACATCATTCTGGCCGAGCCTGAAAACATGAAGTTCCTTCCCGAAAATGTGATCTGCATGAACTGGGACTACGACCCCGCCGATCGGGAAGACCACGCTAAGAAGCTCCACGATGTGGGCGCCAGACAGTATCTGTGCCCCGGCATCCACGGCTGGAAGCAGACCATCAATCTGTTCGATTCCGCCTATCGGAATGTGAGAAAAATGGCCATGCTGGCCCATAAATACAATGGTGAAGGCCTTCTGGTCACGGAATGGGGGGACTTTGGTCACCTGCAGGATCCCGAATCCTCCATGCCCGGTATTATTTACGCCGCAGCCATGTCCTGGAACCAGGACATTCCTTCCATTGAGGAGCTGAACGAAGCCATTTCCGTGGTGGAATACGGCGATCCCACCGGGAAGATCATGTCTGTCCTTCTGGAAATGAGCAAGCAGGTAGTGGCAAACTGGGGCTATACGGTGGAATTTGCAGAAATCGCCCAGGGCCGCATCCCGGACAAAACCATCACCCGCTTCTGGCAGGACTACCGTCCCTTCATGGAGCCCGTCCTGCCCCAGGCAAAAACGATCAACGAGACCATTGACCGCTGCCAGGAGGAAGTGTGCCGTCTGATGCCCTATATGACCGGCCGTCGGCGGATGCTTCCCTATCTCATCATGTCCAGCTGCCAAAAGCTGCTGAATCAGTTCTTTGTCTATGTAACCGGCACCAAGGCCATGGAGGTAGACCCTCTGGCTCTGGCTGCGGAGCTGGAAACCTGGTACAGAGACTACGCAGATCTGTGGCGCCGCAGCAGCCGGGAGGGCGAGCTGCTACGCAATTCCGAAGTGATCTTCTGGATGGCTGACTTCCTGAGAAAAGGCCTGTAAGATTCTAAAATCCGTGGCTGTTCCGTCTGATGCGGAACAGCCACTTTTTTGTCTTATGTAACCGTGTGCAGACAAAAGGAGGCCGCCACAGCCGTGGCAGCCTCCCAATACAATCTGATTACAGGGTCTTGGCCTTGGTTGCAATCTCCATGAGGCACTTTGCCATAAACTCCTGCGGCGTCATGGCACCCAGATCCTCACCGGTACGGGTACGGACGGACACTGTGCCATTTTCCATGTCACGGTCGCCAACCACCAGCATATAGGGGATCTTGTTCATCTGCGCTTCCCGGATCTTGTAGCCCAGCTTTTCGCTTCTCATATCACCCTCGGCACGGATGCCGGCATCCTTCATCTGCTGCACCAGGTTCTTTGCGTATTCATGTGCACGGTCGGTAATGGGCAGGACCTTCACCTGGGTGCCCATGAGCCACAGAGGCAGTGCACCGGCATACTTCTCGATCAGCAGAGCCAGGGTACGCTCGTAGCAGCCCATGGAAGTACGGTGGATGATATAGGGGGTCTTCTTCTGGCCGTCTGCATCGGTATATTCCATTCCGAACTTCTCTGCCAGGAGCATATCCAGCTGAATGGTAATGAGGGTATCCTCCTTACCAAAGACATTCTTGATCTGCACATCCAGCTTGGGGCCATAGAAGGCAGCTTCGTCAATGCCCACCGTGTACTTGACACCCAGATCATCCAGGATGGTCTTCATGGTGGACTGCGCCAGCTCCCACTGCTCGGGGGTACCTTCGTACTTCTCCCCGGCCTTTGCAGGGTCCCACTGGCTGAAGCGGAAAGAGCAGTCCTCCTTGAGCCCCAGGGTCTCCATGCAGTAGTTTGCCAGATCCAGGCAGTTCTTGAACTCCTGCTCCAGCTGGTCGGGACGCAGAACAATGTGGCCTTCAGAAATGGTGAACTGACGAACACGGATCAAGCCGTGCATCTCACCGGAATCCTCGTTGCGGAACAGCGTGGAGGTTTCCCCCAAACGCATGGGCAGCTCACGATAGGAGCGGGCCTTATTCAGATAAACCTGATACTGGAAGGGGCAGGTCATGGGACGCAGTGCAAAGCACTCTTTTTCCTCGTCATAAGGGTCGCCCAGGACGAACATGCCGTCCAGATAGTGGTCCCAGTGGCCGGAAATCCGATACAGGTCTCTTTTGGCCATCAGCGGGGTCTTGGTCAGGATATAGCCCCGCTTCTGCTCCTCGTCCTCGATCCAGCGCTGCAACAGCTGAATGGCTCTTGCGCCATTGGGCAGCATAATGGGCAGCCCCTGACCGATACTCTCCACCGTGGTGAAATAATCCAGCTCACGGCCCAGCTTATTGTGGTCTCTCTTGAGGGCCTCAGCCTGACGGGTCAGGTACTCCTCCAGCTCCTCCTTGGTGGGGAAGCCGATTCCGTAAATTCTCTGGAGCATCTTGCGGCTGCTGTCACCGCGCCAGTAGGCACCGCAGGACTTGGTAAGTTTGAAGCCATTGTGCTTCACCCGGCCCGTATGGTCCAGATGGGGGCCGGCACACAGGTCGATGAACTCTCCCTGGGTATAGAAGGAGATCACCGCATCCTCCGGCAGATCCCGGATCAGCTCCACCTTATAAGGTTCGTTCTTCTCCTGCATGAAGGCGATGGCCTCCTCACGGGGCTTTTCGCTGCGCTCCAGGCGGACACGCTCCTTGCAGATCTTCTTCATCTCTGCTTCGATCTTGCTCAGATGCTCCGGGGTGAAGGAGAAGGGAGCATCAAAGTCATAATACCAGCCCTCATCGATGGCAGGGCCGATGGCCAGCTGCACCTCAGGCCACAGACGCTTTACAGCCTGAGCCATAATGTGGGAGCAGGTGTGCCAGTAGGTTTTACGGTACTGGGGATTTTCAAAGGTGTACAGATTTTCTTCAGACATAATAACTCCTCCTTTTGATATGGGGGCAGGAGATGCAAAAATCCCACCCCTGAAAAAATCAGGGGTGGGATACAAAATGTGTATTCCACGGTTCCACCCTGGTTGCAGCCGAAGCTGCCACTCATTGCCGCAGTAACGGGCGGACCCGTCCCAGCTTATCCCCGGAGGGTTCAGCCGGACAGCTCAGAAGCGGTTGACAACCTGTGCAGGGCCGTAAGGTCTTTTCACCAAGCAGACCTCTCTCTGAACGCCTTTCACAAGCGCCGAACTTCGTCACAGCTAATTTGTAGCTTCACTATAGCACAAATCTCTTTCGCTGTCAACCTCCGTCTAAAAAATTACATTCTGTTTCTTTTTTGTGGATATCCTGCTGTTTTCAACAAAGATACATCACTTACCCCAATATTCTTTTCTTCAATATACTCAAAATAAATTGTAATATACATGTATTTTCCGCCTAAGTATTGACATTCATAATTTTTTAGTTATAATATCAAAACGGTTTCAATATGGTTACAAAAGTAACTTATTTGAAACCGTTTATTTTTGCGAGTAAGACGAAGGAGGTATCTCTATGTTTGAGAAATTCCGCACTCTGTTACGATGCAAACGGCTTTCGCTCCACTTGGCAGCGGCGGTGCTCACCATCGCTGCTGCCGGAATTGTGTTTGCCCAGGTTGCTTCTGCACAAAACACCTATCGGATTACAGACGGAGATCAGGTTTTGTTCCATACCACATATGCAACGGACCCTGCCGCCGTATTGCAGGAAGCCGGTCTGCATTTGGGAGAGGATGATACATTCACCACAGAAACCGGAAACGATGTTTCGGAAATCCGGATCAACCGCCTGCAAACGGTCACCGTTCGCTATGGCGACCGGACTGTGGATGTGACTACATACGGCGCTACCGCAGGGGAAATCCTGGACCAGCTGGACATTGCGCTGGAAGAAGGCCGCCTGGAAACCCGGCAGGACCTGGAGACTGCAACCTATGACGGCATGGTCATCGATCTTCTGTGTCCCTCCACAGAGCTGGTGGAGCACACCGTGTTTCTGCCGCATCAAACTTTCTATACCATAGATCCTTCCCTCTCCGCCGGGGAAGAGCGCACTGTGGTGCCCGGTTCTGCCGGAGAAATCCGGTATACCACCCAGATTTTCTATGAAAACGGGAAGGAAGTAGACCGGGTGGACCTGAAGAAAACGGTGCTCAAAGCTCCTGTCCACGCCATTGTGGCCCAAGGATCTGACTGGCACCACTCGGAGGAGACCTGGTCTTCACCAGGCCCTGGCACCGGCGACGGCAGCTTCAGTCAGGACCCCGTCATTGCGGACAATACCATCACTACAGCCTCCGGGGAAGTGCTGACCTATAAAGAAAAACTCACCGTAGAAGCAACGGCCTACAGCTGCGAAGGCTATGAGGGCATTACCGCCACAGGTACCCGGGCCCGCTATGGAGCCATTGCCGTGGACCCTTCCGTGATCCCTTACGGCACGGAAATGTACATTGTTTCCAATGACGGCGCCTATATTTACGGCTATGCCGTGGCTGAAGACTGCGGCGGTGCCATTAACGGGAACCGGATCGACCTCTACTTTGACCGGTTCGACGAATGCTGGGAATTCGGCCGCAGAGATTGCACCGTATATATTCTAGATTGATAATTGAAAAACCGCCTTTCCTCTGGTATGATTACAGGAGAAAGGCGGTTTATTTTATGCTTGATCTTTGTAATGTACAGGAAGTCAAAGCCCTGCTGGCCCGGCATGGCTTCCATTTTTCCAAATCCAAGGGCCAGAATTTTCTGATTGCTTCCTGGGTCCCTCGTCAGATTGCAGAGGATTCCGGTGTGAATGAACAGACCGGCGTTCTGGAAGTTGGCCCCGGCATCGGCCCTCTGACCCAGCAGCTGTGTCTCAGAGCGGGAAAAGTCACCGCTGTAGAGGTGGATCTCACTTTGAAGCCCATTCTGGCCGAAACCCTGGGGGACTTTGAAAATCTCGAAATCCTGTGGAACGATGTCATGAAGGTGGACATTGCCCAGCTGGTCAGGGAACAGTTTCCGGGCCTCAGACCTATGGCCTGCGCAAACCTCCCATACTATATCACTTCTCCGGTTCTCACCGCCCTGCTGGAAGCCAAATGCTTCTCCTCTGTCACGGTCATGGTCCAGAAGGAAGTTGCCCTGCGGATGGCCGCAAAGCCCGGCTCCGGGGACTACAGCGCCTTCACGGTCTTTTGTAATTACTACGCCACCCCGGAGCTTCTCTTCGATGTGCCTCCCTCCTGCTTCATCCCCCAGCCCAAGGTCATGTCTGCGGTGGTGCAGCTGAAGGTGCGCCCGGAACCTCCCTGCCACATCGTCAGCGAAGAGATGTTCTTCCGTGTGGTTCGGGCCAGCTTTGCCCAGCGCAGAAAAACCCTGCAAAACGGTCTGGCCTCCGGCTTCCCCAATCTGGGAAAAGAAAAGATCGGTCAGATCCTCACAGATTGCGGCCTCAGCCCCACCGTCCGGGGCGAAACACTGGACATCGAAACCTTCGCCCGGATTGCAAATACCATTGCATCCCTGTAAAGGAGGCCTCATGTTTCGTTTTGTATTTCTCGACCTGGATGACACCATACTGGATTTTCACAAGGCGGAATCCATTGCCGTTGCCAAGGCCTTTCGGTCTGTAGGGGTGGAGCCTGCCCAGGACATCATTGCACGCTACAGTCAGGTGAACAAAATGCATTGGCAGATGCTGGAGCGAGGGGAGCTGACCAGAGAGGAAGTGCTGGTTCAGCGTTTTTCCTATCTGTTCCGGGAGCTTGGTCTGGATGCGGACCCTCAGATCTGTCAGGAACACTATGAGGACTTTCTATGTATCGGACACTACTTTATAGAAGGTGCCCGGGAGCTTCTTCCCTGGCTGGCCTCCCGTTTTCAGCTCTATCTGGCCAGCAACGGCACTGCCAAGGTGCAGGCCGCCCGGCTCAAAAGCTCCGACATCGGAAAATACTTCACCGAACTCTTTATTTCCCAGGAAATTGGGTTCAATAAACCGAGTCCTGAATATTTTGAGCGCTGCTTTTCCAAAATCCCGGACTTTGACCCCGGCAAAGCAATCATCATCGGAGACAGCCTCACATCCGATATTCAGGGCGGCATCAATGCCGGGATCCATACCTGCTGGTTCAATCCCTCCGCCCAGCCGGGAAATCCTCAAATTCCCTGTGACTATGAGATCCGGTCGCTGTCCCAGCTGAAGGAGATTCTTTTATAGTCGGACCTCCACCGGCTTTTCAATGGTCATCGCTCCCGGCTCTACCCGGCAATCCATAGCCAGAATCTTCACCCCGGCTTTTTCCGCCTCCCTGAGAGCATCGGAAAAGGCCGGGTCTGTTTTTTGGTTGGGTTCCAGATAACGGACATTTTCCATCTGCACCACAAAGAGCACATAGGCCCCGTACCCTTCCTGCACCGCTTTTGTCAGGCCCTTGAGGTGCTTTGTTCCCCGCTGTGTGGGGGCATCCGGAAAGCGCACTACCCCGTCTTCTTCCAGAGTCACCCCTTTTACCTCCAGGAAGCATCTGCGGCCATCCTGCAAGAAGGAAAAGTCAAACCGGGAATCTCCGTGGGAATACTCCGCTTTTAAGTCCTCCAAAGCCCCTAGGCCCCCGGCTTGCAGCCACTCCCCCGCTGCCTGATTGGGCGCCTGAGAGTCCATGTTAATCAGTCTGCGTCCCTTCTGCACGGCGATCAGGTCATACCTGGTTTTCCTGGCAGGATTGTCGTCCCGGCGGCACCAGACCTCCGCTCCCTCCGGCAGCAGTTCCCGGCATCTTCCGGTATTTTTTACATGGCAGATTTCCACCGCCCCGTTGATCTGTACATGGGCAATAAATCGATTGGGTCTTTTTATAAAACGGCCTTTGACCATTTCACCGTATGTCATAGGATTCATCCTTTCTTTTTTGAGATAGAAAAAGGACGATTGCAAGAGCAATCGTCCTTTGGCAGGGGATGAGGGATTCGAACCCCCGCAAACGGAGTCAGAGTCCGGTGTGCTACCGTTACACAAATCCCCTATCTGCTATTTAGCTTTTGTTCATCAGTTCGCCGTTTCTTTATCAGAACCGGTTGGCCAACCAACGAGACTTATTATACACCGTTTTCCAAAAATGTCAAGCACTTTTTCAATATTTTTTAAAAATTTTTTCAACTGCTAAAAATACGCTTTTGGGCTCCAGTTTCATTCTCTCAAATTATTATAATTTCAACAACAATTTTGCGGAATCCCCGCATTTTCTCCCGAAATCCGTCGGAATTTTCTCATTCTTTTCCGTACCATCTTCTGGAGCTCACAGGGTTCCCTTTCCGCTCTTGCGGGCTTTTACGATCATAATATCCGGCGTTTCCTTTTCTCCGGCGCTCTCTTCATAAAAGCCGTCGATCACAAACCCTGCCTCAAAACACAGATGAAAAATCTCCTGCATAGAGCGGTGATAGTAGCACTGCTCCTTCGGCTGTCCGGAAATGGCTTCCCCATAATAGCTGTGCGGGGTCTTATACCGCTCTGTAAGGGTGACAAAGCAGGGGTGCTGCGTTGCAAAGACGAACCGTCCGTCTTCCGCCAGCAGATCGCTGACGCAGCGAAACAGAGGCCGGATGTCTGTAATATCCATTACCGCCATATTGCAGACCGCTTTTGCAAAGGGCCGCTCTCTTCTCAGGGCCATAAGGCTTTCACAGTCCGTCGCATCTGCCACACAGAATTCGATCTGTGCAGCAAAAGCCCGCTGCCTCTTCCGGGCCAGAGCAATCATCTTCTCACTGTAATCAAAGGCCACCACTTTGGCGCCCCGGGCTGCCATATATGCAGAATAGTTTCCATTGCCGCAGGCAATATCCAGAACAAAATCCTCCGGCTGAATCTGCATCAGTTCATTCACCCTGGGCCGGACCACTTGACGGTGAAAGGCGTTGGAGTTCTCCCCCATGGCATCGTCCCAAAATTGGGCATTGTGTTGCCAGATTGCTCTGCTTTCTTCTTTTGAATATGGCACCATGACAGATTCCTCCTTTGCCTCAGATTATGGCAGCCTGCAAAAAAACAAGGCACCCATTCGGGTGCCTTGTTGGCGGAGTGAGAGGGATTTGAACCCTCGCGCGCCTTTTGGACGCCTACTCCCTTAGCAGGGGAGCCCCTTCGGCCTCTTGGGTATCACTCCG
>JARIBV010000132.1 GCA_029257335.1 Faecousia sp. | reverse complement strand
TGCCTGGGCGCTGTTGGAGGTCAATGTGCCTCCTTCCACATAACTGTCTTCCACGGTTCCATAGTTGCGGCTGACCATACCTCCCAGCACTGCGCCGGTGTCTGCGGTAATGTTGCTGTTGACGACTGCGCAGTGATGAATGGTGCCAAAGTTTGCATAGGCCAATACCGCCGCATTGTCCGAAAACAGCACATTGGCGCCTTCGATCTTCAGATCGTAGACCTGTCCGTTTTTTCCAATATAGCCAAACAGTCCCGCATCCAAATTGCTCAGCGTCAGGCCGGTAATTTTATGCCCGTTTCCGTCCAGGATTCCCTGGAATCTGTGGGCATCATTGCCGATGGATTTGGTCTTTGCCGCATCTGCCGCAGATAGGCCGGAAAAGTCCAGATCCGCAGTCAGATAATACTTTTTGCTCCATTGTACATCCTGATGAGTGATCTCCGGATTGGCCGGGTCAACAACGGTATCTTCCGTGTTGGCCAGAGCAATCCACTGTTCCGGTGTGGAAATGCCAATCCAGTCTTTGCGATCAGGTGGTTCCGGTTCGGGAGACGGCTCCGTGGTATAGATGCCGTCTTTTTCGCCGCCGTTGCTTTCGTCATCGCTGCGTTTGGACTCTTCACTGTTTCTGTCCGCTGCCCCCGAAATCATATACTCCTGAGACAACGCCGTCACGGTAAATACATATCTGGTATTGTCCGCAAAGTATGTGTGCAAGTCCAGTTCGTTGTGGTCCTTGGTTACGGTTCCGCCTGTGACATAGTCGGGCCGATTCTGAGAATCCAGACGATAGAGCTTGACCAGATAGCCATAGGCGTTTTTCACATGGTTCCAGGTGGCGCTGGAGCCTCGCCAGCGCAGACCCGCGGGCAGATCCAGCTTGATATAATAGCAATAGCAGGCTGTTTCACCGGGATATTCCTGAATCAGCCGGCTGGCTTCTTCCCCATTGGCCGGCACTTTCCCGGAGGCATATCCACTGTCCTCTGCGGCAATGGGTGTGACTGTGAAATAGTAGCTGCCGGGACCGGCCGTGTGAATCGTCTCAGTAAAGTCATATTCCGTTTCGGTGGCATCCACCGTAGCGATTGCACGTAGCTGCCCAGGCTCCTGCTGTCCAGCCTTTTCGTCCTCCTGGACCTGCCAAAGAACCACCGTGTAGCGCTGGGCATGTGAAACTGCATTCCAGGTTGCGATCCCGGTGAGCAGGCTTGTTGCCTGCTCTGTCTTCCACGCAACATGTTCTGCTTTATCCAGCGGATTCTCCGGCCGTACGGATCCTCCTTCTTCCTTCTGCCAAGCCAGCACCGGATATCCGCTATTCATGCCGGTGACACTTTTCCACACGGGAGGTTCTGTGGTTCCGTTTAAAGCATCGGTCTTCTGTCTCAGTTCCTCTTCATTGACCGCTAACGCTCCTTCGTGCTGGTCCTGTGTTGCCCCTGCCAAATAATAGCAGTTACTGGTTTCTCCATAGCTGCCGGGCCAGATTGCACCTGTTTTTTTGCCGGTCATACGGCCCGTATTATAGCAGTTGATGCGCTTTGCAAAGCTGGTGCCGTTGCCGCAAATACCCCCTGCATTGCTGGCGCTGACATTTCCGGTATTATAGCAGTCCTGGATCGTCAGGCCTTCGTCGTCCTTGCCCACAATGCCGCCGGCATAGCCGGAGCTGCTTGTATCGGCCCCTGCAACGGTTCCGCTGTTATAGCAGCCTGCGACCAGACTGTTTGCGCCATAGAGTCGGCCTGCAATACCGCCGGTCCAGCTGCCTGTTCCCTGAACGGTGCAGGTATTGCCGCAGTTTTTCACCGTTACACCTGCTTCGATCTGTCCCAGCAGGCCGCCTGTGTACCTGTTGCCGATAACAGTCCCTCGGACCACGATGTTTTGAATGACTGCATTTTTTGCATGACCAAACAGCCCGGCATAATCTGCTCCTTCCACCTTCAGTCCGAAGATGGTATGTCCTTGTCCGTCAAACACACTTCCGTAACAGCAGGAATCACTTTTCCCGATGGGCGTCCACAGGTTGTCTCCTAAATCGATGTCTCCGGTTACTACTGCGTGACTCTGTTTTCCATGGTCGGAGGACCGGTTTACAAAATCTGCCAGCCATGCCAGCTGTGCGCCATTTTCAATCCGATAAGGAGCCTGCGCCGTACCTGCGCCCTCCGGCTGCTCCAGCTGTTCGCCGTCCCACTGGTCAGAGGGATTCATAGTGACAGGCACCACCAGCGTATCTCCCCCAGCAGAGGAAATCAGCAGGGTTTGGCTCACCTTCCCGTATCCTCTGGCTCTGACGGTATAGGTATACGATCCATCAGGAAGCGCAAAGCTTCCGTCCTGCGCTGCCTCCATCTCCCGCTGGCCGTACATCACATGGATTTCCGCCACCGCTCCCGAGGGGTTCCCATCTGCATAGGTGACCTGGAAGCCGGTATGTACCACAGGCGCAGCCTGCAAATCAATTTTCTGCTGAACGGCAGCGCCCTGAACCGTAAATGTCCCGTTTTGTGTCACTTTTCCAAAGGCAGATGCCTCCCAGGTGTATGTTCCCGCGGGCAGCTGATAGGTCCATACTTCACAGGCTTCCTGTGTTGTATGCTTCCCTGTCAAAACAGTCTGCTCCTCGTCCTTTACGGTAAGATCTGCCTCTGTCGGTGTGACGGAAAGCACCACTTCATACTTTGGCGTGGTATCCTGGAAATCCAAAATAGGGTAGCCGTCATTGAGCGGCTTGTGCATATCTTTACAGAAGTGCTCTCCCAGCTCTGCCGGGAAAGAACCGGATTTCATCTCTTGTTCCGTCTTAGGCTGTGCATTGGAATCTTTGCCCAGTGTGTCCAGATAGTAGAGATTGGACACTTGTCCCGGAGACTTCATGCCGATTGCAGGTGCGCTGTCCATGTTGGGATTTTGTATGCTTCCGGTGGTGTAGCAATTCTCCGCCATGGCGTTTTTGGAATTCATATAGCCCACAAGGCCGCCGGCCTTGCTGAGCGTTGCTTCCACGAAGCCACGGTTGTAGCTGTTTTGCAGTTTGCCGTTGCCGCTCATGCAGCCGATCAATCCGCCTACGGAGTTTGTTCCCGTAACAGCCCCACGATTGACGCAGCTCTCTACGCCGGAGGGATTGCTTCCGGACATGAGCCCGACCACGCCTCCCACATTGTTCCCGCCGTTCCCGCCGCTTACCGTTACTTCACTGATACAGTGTTCCACGGTTCCCGTTTTATCCCAGGTACTGCTGAGCTTGCCCACAATCCCGCCGGTTCCGGAATTTCCTTTTCCCGCTACCGTTCCTTTGACTGTGAGATTTTTAATGCTGCCGCCGTTCACATAGCCAAACAGTCCGGTAATGTCCGCTTTGTCATCTACATGCAGCCCATAGACCACATGGTGCTGACCGTCCAGTGCCCCTCTGAATTCACAGCCATATCCATTTTTTCCGATAGGGGTCCAGAGTTCCTCTCCCAGATCAATGTCCCTGGTCAGAACTGCCGCGCAGTCCTTCGCCCGTCCCGCATTGACCTCTTGCGCCATCCAGGCCAGTTCTGCGCCGCTGGTGATTTGCCAGACTCCCTGAGAATCCTTCCCGGGCTCCAGAAGATCCTCCGGGCCGCCCCAGCCTGTCTTTTGGGTCAAAGCAATGGTGATGTGCTGTGTACCCGGCTGGGTTTCCTGTTTCAGCGCAATGGTGCCGGTCTGCTTGGCATAATTGCTGCTTGTAAAAGTATAGGTATAGTCATATCCCACGGGAAGCACATAAACCAGGCCGGTTTCATCGGCCTGCATGGCTTGATCGCCCCAGTTCACGGTCAGGCTTCCGTTTTCGATGGGAGCACCTTCGATCAATTCCCCATAGGAAAATGTGATCGTTTGCTGTGCATAGGGCTGCAAACTGACAGACACAGGTGCGGTTCTCTCATCCAGAAAAACATTTCCGCTCTGAGGAGCATAGCCAAACAGATCCGCCTGCCAGTAATATTTCCCTTTTTCCAGCAAATAGGTATGGCTTGCCGCCTCGGTCGGTTCTGCTTTTTCCCTGTACTCCTCATCCAGATACAGCCCAAACGCTGCTTCCTCCGGGGACACGGAGAATTTTAGATCATACAGCTGTCCCCACACTGCATACAGGTGTGTATCTTCTGTAATGGTGATGAGGGCCTCATCCTGGTAGAGGACCTCTCCACCTTCACTGGTGGCCCAGCCTTTAAATACATGATGGTCGTAAACAAAGGAGTTGCGGCGCAGGGTACCCGTTTCAAAGATTCCCTGTGACATCGTTTCCTCTGTTCCGTTATTGGCATGGAAAATCACCTGCTTCGGCAGGGTGCAGGTGAAATTTTTCAGCCAAAGGCAGTCAGCGCTTTGGTCATTGCTGTACACATATCCCCGGTAGTAGGAAATGGTAATGTTTTCGCCTGCATCCGCAGATACCTCCAGGGTTCCGGCCTTTTCACCCTTGTAATCATACCGCTCGCAAATTGTTTTGCTGCCCTTTCTGACTTCCATTCCGCAGCTGTTGGCACAGCTGATTTTGTAGTCAAAACGCAGGGTAGCTGCCTGCTTCATGGTGAGGGTCAATGTGGAGCTGGTGTATGTGGCTGTCATTTTCCCTGACCTCAGCCACGGGCCGTCCTCCCCAGTGGAATCCACTGTAAACGGGTGCGTGTTGTCGTTGCTGATTTCCACTACATCCTGCAGATCCGTGAAAAAGTCATCCACAGTGGGCTCCTGCGCTGCCAGAGCCGTACCGGGCAGCAAGGTCAGCACCATGGACAGTACCATCAGCAAGCTTAACATTCTTTTTTTCATTTTTCTCCTCCTATTTTATTTTTGGTCTCTATCTATAATAAAAAACGGCCGCACCGGAACCGTTCCGGTGCGACCGTTTTTTCGCAACAGCAGATAGCCCGCCTTTCCAAACACGGAAATGCGAGCATCCTTCAGGCATTGTCGGTATTCTGGCTCGCGTCTTCAGGAATTCTTCCTTCGTTCATGTACCGCCTTCCCAGGTTTCCCCAGTGACCGGATCACTCCCTGCACATGAACTCCGACGCATACAGCAACGGGGATTGCTCCGGACTTTCACCGGATTCCCTAATCACCGCGTCTGATGGAGCACCATCAGTCCTTACGGGTGACACAATGCATCTTATTCAGTTAAATCGTGGATGCTTTCATGGCTTTTTCTGGGGTTCCCATATCACAACAGCCCGCCTCCGGAAAACGCCTCACTCCACCTCAGCACAGGTGCAGCCCTCCACATCGGATGTTTTTATCTTAGCACAGACCGTCCTCATTTACAAGGGAAGAACGCTTTCACGCTCTTGTGTAAACCGCCAAAAAACAGAGTCTGTTTTATCACAAAATCACCAGTTTCCATGGAATTTCCACCATTTTGCTTTCCTATTTGCATTTTATTTCTCTGTCATTTTTGTGCATCACCATTGTATTTTATAAGCACCGCAAAATCAGTCCGCATAGAAGGCTTCAAAAAACAGCACCATAAAAACAGGACGGATGCCCTCTGCAACATACAAAGAGCATCCGTTCGTGGGGCATTACTCCATTATTTGGTGCGATACCAATACAGGCTGGGCCGCCGCAAGATGCTTCCCGCTTTCAGGATCGGTTCCGTGGTCTGAAACCACCGTGATCTCATGCCCCGACCGTAGAAGCGGCCCCAGAACCTCGTCCTCCACCCGATGCAGAAAGGCTTTTTTCTCCTGCGCATCTCTTCTGTGGGCCGCCTCGTCAGCACCGTTGATATGCAGCAATACAAAGGGATATTGCTCCGCCTGGCACAGGGAGGCGCGCAGCTTTGCCGGTAACGCTGTGTCCGTGTCCCCAGACGCTTCCGGGAGGTCTATGAGATGCATTCCCAGAAGCCGGGCAATTCCTTTGACCACCGTGGTCCCGCATATTACGGCCGCAGGTTTCGGAAATGGAGCCAGCTTTGTGCACACCGACTGTCCCCAGGGAACCAGGCAGCGGTGGGCATCCGTCCACTCCAGGAAAACAGTCTTTAGTGCTTCGCTGCCCTGAGGGCACAGACTTTTTGCACGCAACCCCACACATTCATAGGGAGGATGGGTCACGATCCGGTGAATTTGAGAAGACAATCCCGGAAAAACCAGCAAGCTTTTATATTCGCCCAGAGGATAATACCGGCAGTCCGCGGAAGTTCTTATCCCCTGAGGAACCGAAAGCGGCACCGTACAGCACCCTGCTTCGTCCAAAGCAAACCAGCTGCCACGCAGCACCAGGTCCTGTTCTCCCACAGGGATTCCCGCTCCCAGAGCCTCTGCATATCCCCGCAAATGATCGGGAACCTGCCGCGTCCCCAGCAGGCGCAAAATACAGCCCAAACTCTCTGGCTCATGGCCCTGACAGGTATCCATATAAGAAGCCAGCTTCATTCCGGCAAGGACGGGATATTCTGAAATATCAAATTTAGGGTCTGTCATACCGTCGATCACACAAAAAATATGGCTCATGGTCGTTCCTCCGGAATTTTATTGGAAGTTTCAGGCGGACTACGGTACCTCCCGGTTCAGGATCTTGTAAATATAGTCCATGTCCACGCTGCTGCGCACTGCATCCGCCAGCTTGTCATATTGCTGCTCTTTGTATGCATGGATATCGTAGGAGTTAATGTCCTCAAACTCCATTCCTTTCTGCACACAAATCGCTTTCAAAATGGTATCGGTTATTCCCGGTGCATCAAAAATGCCGTGGATGTAGCTTCCATAGACATTTTTGCAGTGATTGAGGGGAGGAAGCTTTTCTTCGCTTCTGCCCATGTGGATTTCATATCCCTCATAGGCAACTCCCTCCAGTCCGGACAGCATACCGGGCACCTTTTCAAAGGCTCCCTTCACCTGCCTCTGCACCTTCTCTCCGCGGAAAATAGTTTCCATATCCAAAAGGCCCATACCTGCAATTTCCGTTACATGGGCCGCCTCCACCTGATCCGGGTCCGAAATCCGTCGGCCCAGCATCTGATATCCTCCGCAGATGCCGAAAACCAAGGTTCCCGCTGCTGCCGTCTTCTGAATGGCGGCCTCCAGGCCGTTCTGACGAAGCCAGGCCAAATCAGCAATGGTGCTTTTGGTGCCGGGAATCATCAAAAGATCAGGATGCTGCAGGTCTCCCACCTGCTCTACATATCGAACGGACACGTTTTCATATCGCTCAAAGGGACTGAAATCTGTAAAATTGGAAATGTGAGGCAGCCGAATCACCGCAATGTCCAGAAGTTTTCTCTCCTGATTTTTAGAAAACCGCTCGGAGAGGCTGTCCTCGTCATCAATGTCCACGCTGACATGGGGAACCACACCCACCACAGGAACTTTGCAAAGGTCCTCCAGAATGCGAAGTCCCGGCTCTAAAATAGAGCGGTCACCCCGGAATTTATTCACAATGGTCCCTTTGATTCTGGCCCGCTCTTCCTCTTCCAGAAGTGCTATGGTGCCATAGAGCTGGGCAAACACACCGCCGCGGTCAATGTCACCGACCAGAAGGACAGGCGCATCCACAGCCTTTGCCATTCCCATATTTACGATGTCTTCCTGCTTCAAGTTGATTTCCGCAGGACTTCCGGCACCTTCCATGACAATGATGTCATATTCCTGGGCAAGGGATTCATAGGCCTCCATAATTGCCGGAATATATTCCCGCTTCCGGCGGTAGTACTCCATGGCACGCATATTTCCCTGCACCACGCCATTGACAATCACCTGGCTTCCCACATCTGTGGTGGGCTTGAGCAAGATGGGATTCATCCGCACATCCGGTGTGATTCCGGCGGCCTCCGCCTGCACCACCTGTGCTCTTCCCATTTCTCCCCCTGCTTCGGTAATAAAAGAGTTCAGCGCCATATTCTGGCTTTTAAAGGGTGCCACACGGTATCCGTCCTGTCTGAAAATCCGACACAGCGCCGCACACAGCAGACTCTTTCCCGCATTGGACATGGTCCCCTGAATCATAATGTTTTTAGCCATAGTTACTCCTTATCCATCAGCCGGGAAATTTCTTCCACAAGCCTTGCGTTTTCCTCCGGAAGCCGCACCGCGATGCGATACCAGCCGGAGCACAGACCCTCATAGTTGTCGCAGTTTCGGATGGCTATTTTTTTCTCTTTCAGCCGTTCTTGTAAAAATTCCGGGCCAAAGAACAGAAGAAAATTTGCCTCACCCGGGCATACCCAGAAGCCCAACTTTTTCAGCGCCTGTTGCAGATACTGCCGCTGTACGCTGACCAAAGCTTTTGTTTCCTGTAAAAATTTCTGTTCCCTCAGGGCCGCAATTCCGGCTGCCTGGGCCAGACTGGAAACATTCCAGGGCTGCACCGCCTCCGCCATTTGATGCAGGAGCGTGCTGTCTGCGCTCATACAATAGCCCAGACGGATCCCTGCCATTCCATAGCTTTTGGTAAAGGCCTTTAAAATCATCAGCTGGGGCATTTCCCACAGATAGGGTTTCACACTTTCCCCCTGCTCCGTAAAATCCAGAAAACACTCGTCTACAAACAGCCTGATATTCTCTTTTCTGCAAGCTTCCAGAATTTTCTTCATGAGCCGGGGATTCACGGTTCTCCCGGTAGGGTTATTGGGATTGCACAGAAATACCACATCCGGTTTCACGCTGTAAATGGCATCCAGAAAGTCCTCCCCCACCTCAAATCCGGTGCTTTGCTTCAGCACATGCCGTCTTACCGTGCATCCCATCCGACGAAGTCCCAATGCGTACTCCGAAAAGGTAGGTGCCAGTTCCAGCGCACACCGTGGCTTTACCGCCTGGCAATAGGTATAGATCAGTTCTGCCGCACCATTGCCGCACAAAACATATTGCCTGGGGACTTGCTCAAATTTACAAATTTCCTGCACCAGCTGCCTACAATATGGATCCGGGTATCGGTCCATATGCTGTAAGGAAGCCTGAACGGCGTCCAGAATTCCCCGGGGAGTTCCAAAGGGATTGGTGTTTGCCGAAAAATCCAGCGCAACGGGCTCTGCATAGATGTCCCCACCATGGGGGTTTTTTGTCTGGTAGAGCATTTAAATTCCTCCCAAAACAAGAAGCTTGCCACATACACAAAAGAGCAAGGTAATCAAAGCGGTACCATACAGCAATCTGCAGGCTCTGGGGATATCTTCCGGCTCGATTTCTCGCTTCTCATCACCAATATACTTCTTTTTGTGCAGCACGCCATGGTAAAACGCATCCCCTGCCAGCCGGATTCCAAGAAGGCCCGCACACACGGACTCCGTCTGGGCCGAATTGGGGCTTGCATGGTTGAAGCGGTCTCTTCTGAAAATACGCCAGCCGCCTTTTCTGTCCAACCCCAAAATCCAGCCGGAAAGCAGCATCATAATGGCCGAAACACGGGCGGGAATGAAATTCATCACATCATCCATTTTGGCAGGAACCAGACCGATGTTTTTGTAGGGCGGCTCCACATAGCCCAGCATAGAATCCATGGTGTTCACTGCCTTGTAAAAAAATCCGAACGGCGCTCCGCCAATGGTCAAACACAGCAATGGCGCAATGATTCCATCTGAGGTGTTTTCAGCTACCGTTTCCACGGTGGCACGGGCAATGGCCTTTTCGTCCAGCTGCGCCGTATCCCGGCCCACGATCATGGATACCGCAAATCTGGATTTTTCCAAATCTCCGGTTTTGAGGGACGCATATACCTTCATACTCTCGTCTTTCAGAGACTTCGTTGCCAGGATCTGCCAGCACATCACGCTTTCCAGCCCCAGCCGCAGCCAGGGACTGACGCTGTGGCACAGCCACAGAAGCATCACCGGTATGGCGGTTGAAATGGCTGTTACCAGCAGCCACAGAAGCCCTCCTGCCAGATTCTCTCCCAAAACGGTTTTGGGAAACAGCCGCCGCAGTCCCCGCTCCAGGACCTTAATCAATTTTCCGATCCATACCACAGGATGAGGAATGCTGTGAGGATCTCCCACGATCAGATCGATTCCGAAACCGACGCACAGCGCCAGGAGAGACCATTTCATCTCTGCGTCCCCCCTGCTGCCATGGTAAAAATATAGATGGGATTCTGGCCCGTCATCAGATGGTAGGCTCCCGCCTTTCTATCCCGTGCAACACTCATGGATACCACCTCTGTGTGCGTAAAGGGAAACTCCTTCATGCAGGCGGTCAGCTCCCCTACCGATTCCAGGGTAACGGCCGTTGCAACAATGCGAATATTAGGGTTTTTCTCAAGAAGCAGCGAAAGAATGGAACGCATATTCCCCGTACTTCCCCCAATGAAGGCATGGCTAGGAGTCGGCAGCTCTTTACAGGCCTCCGGCGCCGTGCCGGGAACAATGGTCACATTTTCCACCCCAAAGCGCTGGCAATTCTGCCGCATCAGTTCCACTGCCGCCTCTTTTTTCTCTATGGCAAAGACTCGGCCCCTCTGTGCCTGAAGCGCCGCCTCAATGGATACAGAGCCGGTCCCCGCTCCCACATCCCAGAAGACGCTGGTTTTGGTGAGCCGAAGCTTCGACAGGCAAACACACCGCACTTCGCTTTTGGTCATGGGAACCACACCGTCACTCCCGGCTCCTCTTTGAAAAGCCTCGTCCGGAAGTCCGCAGGGAAGAGCTTGGATTTCTGCATCATGTTCGATCAATGCCGCACTGAGGCTGGCAAAGGTTTGGGAAGATAAGGTCCGGGCGGTACCCACGGTAATTTTTTCATCCGGATAGCTAAGCCGCTCACCTACGCTGATCTTCGCATCTGCAAAGCCGGCATTGACCAGACACCTGCACAGCGCCGTAATTCCGTTCTCTCCTCCAACCAGAGCAAAGACCCGGTTATGGGTCATCACATCTGCCAGAATATTGTGCTCCCTGCCGTGGATGCTGGTGGCAAAAACATCTTCATAGGAAGTCCCCAGCCTGGCGCAGAGATAAGATAGAGAGCTGAGCCCCGGCAGGACATTCACCTTGCAGTCATGCAGAAGCGGCAGCAGCTTTCGGGTGCCGCTATAAAATCCCACATCCCCCGACATCACCACCGCAAACCGTTGATACTGGGGGTTGGTGTGGATATACCGGGAAATGGCCTCCGGGGATATGGCATCGTAGCGGCACTTACCTCCATCTGTCACAGCGTCCAGCATCCGCTTTGCTCCAATCACGCAATCTGCCTGAGAAATCGCCGTCAGGACCTCTCCCGTCATTGCTTTCTGACTTCCAGGTCCGATGCCTGCCACCGTCACGGTGGGTTTTCTCTGCAAATCAAATCGGCCGCAAAGATACTCCAGCGTCTCTTGGTATCCTTTCCCCTGCCGCTGAGGGGGTCTGCCTATTACAATAAGCTTTGCGCCGGCCTGCCTGGCTGCGGCGATCTTTTCCGCAAATCCACCCTTGGCGCCGGATTCTTTGGTCACCATGAATTTGGCCGACACCGCTTTGAGCATCGCCACATTCATTTCCTGAGAAAACGGCCCCTGCATGGCCAGAATATGAGCAGGTGGCAGTGCCACCGCCTGACACAATCGCAGAGACTCCTCCATAGGAAGCACTCTGGCATAGACACGCTCCGTAAAATTTTGAATGTCTGTATAAGAAGCAAGCTCCTTACTGCCTGTGGTCAGCAGGATATTTCCGGTGACTGTGTTTAAGTATTGAACCGCACCTGCAATATCCGAAACAAACACCGCATCCTGAGGGGCCGCATTTTCTTCCCGGAGCAGACGCAGATATTGTGTATCTGTTTCAGCGCAGGCCCCAACAATGTTTTCTGTTACAATCGGCGCATAGGGGTGGGTCGCATCCACCACAAGGTCAAATTTCTGCTCCGTAAACAGTGCAATCATATCCTCCCGGGTAAGCCGTGCCGCAGAAATGGTCAGGTTCGGCGCAGGATGCAGCAGCGTCTCTCCATACTCCGTGGCGACGCAAGCCGTAACGGAAAGAGGCTGTTCCGTCAAAAACGAAATCAGCTCCCTGCCCTCCGTGGTTCCTGCAAATATGCAAAGGTTATACATCCGTATACCCTCTCGGCGTCACCAGACGATCTGTGATGATCCGGCTCATGTTGTTGCCGATGAAAACCGTGCAGAACATGTCCACCTTGGTATCCCGGAGTTCTTCCAGAGAAAGCAGCCTATAGTCCTCGCCCTCTCTGCCGATGTTCCGGGCAATGCCGCAGGGGCGGTCCTTTGGCAGGGTGCGCAGAAGGATCTCGCAGGCCCGGCGCAAATGATCGGGACGGCCATGGCTGGCGGGATTGTACAGCACCATGGAAAGGTCAGCCTTTGCAGCAGCATCCAGGCGCGCTTCGATTTTCTCCCAGCTGGTCAGTCGGTCACTGAGGCTGATGACCGCAAAATCAAGGGTAAGAGGTGCGCCCAGCAATGCTGCGCCGCTGCAAGCTGCCGTAAGGCCCGGAATCACCTGGATCTGCGGTTCTTTTTTCTCCCCTCTCAGCTCATAAATCAGTGCCGCCATGCCGTAAATGCCGCTGTCCCCGGAACACACCATAGCCACGGTCTTGCCCTCCATAGCTGCATCCAGAGCCATTTGGCAGCGCTGGGCTTCCTTGGTCATAGGGGTGGTCATAAACTCCTTATCGGGATACCGGTCCTTTACCAGGTCCACATATACATGATATCCAACAATGACATCACAGCCTGCCAGCGCCCGGTCCGCCTTAACGGTCATATTCTCATAATCTCCCGGTCCAATACCTATCACAATCAGCTTACCCAAATTGCACCTCCAAAGTTTCTGCCGCCAGCGCAACGGTGACCCCATTGCGGGCGGTCTTTTTCACGATCAAATTTGCTGCACCCATAAGGGCAGCCCGCTCACATACATTGTCAATGCCTGTGATCTTCCGGACAAATTCAGACGGTGTCACATCTGCCTGTACGCAGGAAAGCTCCTGCGCAGAATAAAATGAAATGGGCCAATGGTGCTCCGCACAAAATTGCAGCAGTCCTTTTTCTTCTGCCTTCAGATCAATGGAAGCCGCACAGCAGATGGCGCGGCTGTCGATTCTGTTGGTATCCAGTACAAACGCCACCGCTTCTGCAATGACAGCTGCCTCTGTTCCTTTTCGGCAGCCGATTCCCAGATGGACAATGGGGGGAATCAGGCGAAGGGTTTTTTCAAAGGGTTCCTTCTTTTCATAACTGATGCAAATGCCAATGCGGCCCGTGTCTTTGGCAATCACGCCCCGGGGATATGCCGTCTTCACCGGAAAATCACACACCATGGGAATCTCCTGCTCCAAAATTGCGGCAGAGACTTCCTTTGCTTTGGACAGATCGCTCAGGATCAATCCGTTTTTCGTCGCCCATGCATCCACTGAAAATTTATTATGAATGTCAGTGGCTGTGGTAATGACGGGCCTGGCCTTCAAATCCCCCGCAAGCCTCAGAGCCAGGGCATTGGCACCGCCAATATGTCCGCTGAGCAGCGCAATGACAAAGCTTGCCAGCTCGTCTATCACCAGTACTGCCGGATCTGTCTGCTTGCTTTTCACATGGGGGGCAATCTCCCGGACCGCAATTCCGCAGGAGCCCACAAAAATCATGGCGTCCGCCCATTGAAATACATCGCCGTAAAAGGCAACGGCAGGCCGACCCAACGGTAAAAATCCCGGCTGCGCAAGCCGCTCCATGGTGTACATCCGAATCTCTTGATCCCCCAAAAAGGTCTGTACCCTTCGTGCCGTCTCACAGCCCTGCCTGCTATAGGCAAAAATTGCGATTTTCATTGGGTTGCCTCACGGTATTCCGTGGTGAATCCGGGGTGATACAAAAGACTGCGCATGTAGGAATCTCCCATACAGTCTCCCACAATAATCAAAGAAGTCTTGGTAAGCCCCTGCTGTGTCACGGTTTCATGGAGCGTTTCCACCGTGCACCGGAAAATCTGCTCATCCGGCCAGGTGGCCTTATACACCACCGCCACGGGGGTAGTTCCGGGATAGCCACCTGCCAGCAGCTCCTGCTGTAATGTTTGGGTCAGAGAGGTACTGAGAAACAGCACCATGGTTGCCCTGTGGGCCGCCAGAGAGCGAATCGATTCCCGCTCCGGCACAGGGGTACGGCCCGCAGTGCGGGTGATAATCACCGTCTGGCTCACATCCGGCAAGGTGTATTCCGCCCGCAGGGAAGACGCTGCACCGCAGAAGGAGCTGACACCGGGGCAGACATCATAGGGGATGTTGTATTTCTCCAGTTCGTCGAATTGCTCCCGGACTGCGCCGTAAATGCTGGAATCTCCGGTGTGCAGACGCACCGTGGTTTTTCCCAGACTCTCCGCGGCTCTGATGACCTCGATCACCTCTTCCAGTGTCATTTTGGCACTGTTGTGAATTTCACAGCCCGGTTTTGTATCCTCCAGAAGCGCCGGATTCACCAGTGATCCTGCATAGATCACCACATCCGCCTCTCTCAGAAGGCCAGCGCCACGCACCGTGATCAAATCCGGCGCACCGCTTCCTGCACCAACAAAATGTACCATATTACGATTCCTCCAATATATGATGTAACAGCTGCTGTGCGTGATCGCTCTTTCCCAGAACCCCATATTCCTTGGAAAACAGGAGGACCTCCGTCTGAAGCTCTTCTCCGCCCCGATGGCGCAGATGCTGGGCCACACGCTCTGTCAGCCGCTGCAAGGTCTGCTCATAAAACCCGGCTTCTTTTAAAATCCGCAGGGCATCATCGCAGGTCACACAATCCAAAATTTCACGGATCTTTTCCGCCGGAAGTCCGGCTGCCCCGGCCTGAGCGGCCAGAATTTCCATGCGGCAGTCTCCATACTTTGAGTGGGTATTGAGCATACCGCCGCCGATCTTTACCAGCTTTCCGATGTGCCCCACCAGAAGCGCCCCACGGATCTCCAGTTCCTTGCACAGATCCAGGGCGTCTCCGATAAAGTTGGAGACCTGCACCGGGAGTTTTCCGTCAATGCCCATGCCCAGACGGATGAATTCAGAGCCATAGTTGCCCGGGGTCAGGAGCACATACTGCGCCCCATTGGCCTTTCTCTGTCTCAGTTCTACCCGGATGGTATCCACCAGCGCCTTTTCGCTCATGGGCTCCACAATCCCTGTGGTCCCCAAGATGGAGATGCCGCCTACAATGCCAAGCCGTGGATTGAAGGTCTTTTTCGCAAGCGTCTCTCCTGCCGGTGCGGAAATCACAATGGACAGGCCCCCATAGTCATCGGTAAGGGCCTGGATTTCTTCCACATTCTCCCGGATCATTCGCCGTGGTACCGAATTGATCGCCGCATTGCCCACCGGCTGATCCAGTCCCCGTTTGGTAACTCTTCCGATGCCCTGCCCCCCGTCAATCACAATACCGGGTTCCTCTCTGCGGCTTACGGTGGCAAAAATCAGGGTCCCCTTGGTAATATCCGGGTCATCCCCGCCGTCTTTCTCGATGGCACAGGACACCATGTGCTCCTGCATTTCAATTTCCAGAACCGGAAGCTGCAACACAATCCCCTTTGGGGTTTTCAGGGTGATTTGCTCCCGCCTTTTTCCGGTCAGCAGCATCCATGCAGCAGCCTTTGCCGCAGCAGCCGCACAGGAGCCGGTGGTATATCCCATCCGCAGGCGTTTTCCGTCTTTTATGATATATTCTTCCATGGCGTTACCGCATGATCTGGTACAGCATGGCATTGCAGATGGCTGCCGCCACATTGCTGCCCCCCTTGCGCCCTCTTGCAACGATGTGGGGAACATCCGATGCGATAATGAGCTCCTTGCTTTCCACCACATTTACAAATCCTACCGGCACGCCGATAATCAGTGCAGGAGAAATGTTTCCCGCCTGTCTTTGCTGATGAAGGGAAATGAGAGCGGTAGGTGCGTTGCCAATGGCAAAGATACAGGGTTTGGAAAGTCCTGCGGCCCGCTCCATGGACACAACCGCCCGGGTCACTCCACGCCGTCTGGCTTCCTCCGCTACATCGGCGTCGGACATGAAACAATGGACCTGGCCGCCCAGCTTTCCCAGTATGGTTTTATTGATGCCGGATTTTGCCATCTGTGTATCTGTTACAATGTCGCACCCGGAACGAAGGGCCTGGATTCCCTTTTGCACCGCACGCTCCGAAAACGCCAGATTCTTCACATAATCAAAATCCGCTGTGGTATGAATCACCCGCTTGATTACCAGTTCATTTTCCGGGTCAAGCTTCTGATCTCCCAGCAGCTGTGTGATGATTTCAAAGCTTCTCTTCTCTATATCCATGGGCTTCATCTGTTCCAGCATGGCTGCCATCCTCCTTCAGACATGTTTCATAAAAGTTTTTACAAAAATCAGGGTTTGCGTAGAAATGGAAATGGGGATACCCTGCGTAAATATGTTCATTGGCCACAACACACTGCCAGGTTTTTCCCGATGCCTTTTGAGCGGTGAAGCTGTCTCCGGTCCGGCTGCAGTCCCAATGATGGAATTCATGTGCCGCAATGGACCGGCCTTTTCCGCAAAGCATGGTGTCTTCTTGGGCGATCAAAGTGACATAGCCAAATCTTGTGAGTTTTCCTTGATCCTCACATTGGCCTGGCAGATATCCCACCATGGGATATTCTCCAATAGCCTGGGTCAGATACATAAACCCACCGCATTCTGCAATACATGGCAGGCCCTGCTCCAGAGCCTTCCGGACAGAACGGCGCATCTCGTGATTTTCGCTGAGCTGTTTGGCGTATAATTCCGGATATCCGCCGCCCAAATACAGGCCCTGAATATTTTCCGGCAGGCCGTGGTCCGTCAAAGGACTGAAAGGCACCAGCTCCGCGCCCATTTCCGTCAGGGCTTCCAGGCTGTCCTCATAATAGAAGCAAAATGCATTGTCCCGTGCCACGGCAATGCGAATCTGCCGACTATATCGGGGCAGCACCACCGGCGTGCAGCACACCGGCGCCGCACCTTGCGCCAGTGTCAGCAGCTTGTCCAGTTTGATTGTTTTTTCTGCCTGCGCCGCCATTGCCTGAAGCTTCTCTCGAAGCCGATCCACCTCCGCCGCCGTTACCAGTCCCAGGTGGCGGCTTTCCAGTGTGCACTGCGGCATGGGAGGCAAAAAACCCAGTGGCTGAATCCTTCCTTCAAATTGGCGAATGATGGCCTCTTCCAGACTTGGGTAGGTCATTGCAGAGCATTGATTCAAAATGACCCCCTGAATATGATTCTCCGGGTACAGAGAGAGAAAACCCTGGATCGTGGCCAAAACGGACAACGACACTCCCTTTGCACTGACCACCAGCACAACGGGACTTTCGCTCACCTGCGCCACATGGTAGGTGCTGGCCCTGGTGGTGGTCAGGCCCATTCCATCGTAATAGCCCATGACCCCCTCTATGATGGAGATTTCCCGATCTTCCCCATTTTTTGCCAGCAAGTACCGGAGGGTGTTTTCGCTGAAAAAGAACAGATCCAGATTGGCACTTTTGGCTCCGATAATCTTGCTGTGAAACATGGAGTCAATATAATCCGGGCCGCACTTGAATGCGCCGACCTTCATCTGCCGATTGACAAGGGCCTGCAAAACAGCACAAGCTACCGTGGTTTTTCCACAGCCGCTGTTGGTTCCGGCCAGCAGCACTCTGGGAATTACCGACTGCATTTTCATCCCTCCTTAAAATAAAAAAGACTGCGACAGCATAATGCTGTCGCAGCCGATTTTCTGCAACATCTGAAGCCCGCAGGCTCAATTATTATGAGACTCCGCAGACAACTCAAGCAGGTCTTCTGACTCTTGCGTCTTGGAACATTCCATGGCTTTGCTCTGCCTTCCCAGTTTCCCAGTGACTGACTTTCATCAACGAGCTGCGCCAACGCAAATACAGCGGCGGTACCGTTCGGGAATTTCACCCGATTCTCTATTCTCCTCACAGCCGCAGTGGCTGTAAAGGCACTCGAATTTCCCTTTTATTTTAGTCGCAGGGCCAATTCTTGTCAACCCCGTTATTACAAATAAAGCAGCAAACCCGCCCTTAGGGACGGAACATTCCACATTCCATCTCAAGGCCTCAAACAGAAAAACGCAAATTTCTTGCTTTCCGTATTTTATTCTTTACTTTTGGCAAAAAAACTGATAGCATAGAGGCAAGTCAATATCGATCCAGTTGCCCTGTCAGAAATGACATGCTGGGAAATCCGGGATAGCCGGAGCAGTCTTACCTCTACTGTAGTCGAAGCCAATGGCGGCGGACTTTCAAAGTCTCCTGTCTGCCTGC
>JARIBV010000023.1 GCA_029257335.1 Faecousia sp. | reverse complement strand
TCAACCAGTTTACATACATCGAAAACGGCAACAACCGCCGTCCAGATGTGATCCTGTTCATCAACGGTCTTCCTCTTGTTTTGATGGAGCTGAAAAGCCCGTCCAAGGACGAAGTGGGTGCTGAGAACGCCTACAACCAGATCCGCAACTATATGCAGGATATTCCGTCCCTGTTTATCTACAACGCCATTTGCGTCATCAGTGACCTTTCCACCAATAAAGCCGGCACCATCACTTCCGGTCTTGACCGCTTCATGGAATGGAAAACCAAAGACGGCGACTACGAAAACACGGCATACGCCCAGTTTGATACCTTCTACGAGGGAATGTTCCAGAAAGAGCGACTGCTGGACATTCTGAAAAACTTCATTCTGTTCTCCGGCGACGGGCAGAAGCCAATCAAGATTTTAGCCGGTTATCATCAATACTTTGCCGTTCGCAAAGCCGTTGAGAAAGCGAAAGTTGCAACCAAAACAGACGGCAAAGGCGGTGTCTTCTGGCACACTCAGGGCAGCGGTAAATCTCTATCCATGGTTTTCTACGCCCATTTGCTCCAAGAAGCATTAGACAGTCCCACCATTGTGGTAATGACCGACCGCATTGATCTGGACGATCAGCTGTACATGCAGTTTGCAAAGTGCGCTACCTTCCTGCGGCAGTCTCCGGTGCAGGCCGAGAGTAAGGAACACCTGAAATCTCTGCTAGATGGACGAGCTGCAAACGGTATTATTTTTACGACTATGTTCAAGTTTGAGCGTGGCGAACGCCCACTGTCTGACCGTCGGAATATTGTTGTGATGGCAGACGAAGCCCACCGGGGACAGTATGGTTTTGACGAGAAAATCGTTATGACCGAAAATGAACAGGGTGAAAAAGAGGCGCACACCGTTATCGGCAACGCCCGTATCATCCACGATGCCCTGCCGAACGCAACCTTTATTGGTTTTACCGGTACTCCGATTTCTGCAAAAGATCGCAATACCAGAGAAGTTTTTGGTGACTACATTGATGTTTACGATATGACTCAAGCGGTGGAAGACGGAGCCACCCGACCGGTTTATTACGAGAGCCGGGTTGTCCATCTGAAACTGGATCAGAACACACTGGCCTTGATTGATGCTACATACGAGATTTTAGAGCAGCAGTCCGATTCCGCAACCATTGAGAAGAGCAAAAAGATGCTTGGGCAAATGGAAAGCGTCCTTGGTGCGGATTCCACCATACAGTCTTTGTGCGAGGATATTGTAGAACATTACGAAAATTACCGTGCCAATCTGCTGACCGGAAAGGCGATGATTGTTGCCTACTCCCGCCCCATTGCCATGAAGATTTACCGAAAGCTACTGGAGCTGCGGCCTGATTGGAATGAAAAGATCGGTGTTGTTATGACCAGTGGCAACAATGATCCGGAAGACTGGAAAGAAGTCATCGGCACAAAATCCCACAAGGAGGAGCTGGCTCGGAAATTCAAGGACAATGACGATCCCATGAAGATTGCCATTGTGGTGGATATGTGGCTGACAGGCTTTGATGTGCCGTCTCTGGCAACCATGTATGTGTACAAGCCCATGCACGGCTACAATCTGATGCAGGCCATTGCCCGAGTCAACCGTGTTTTCAAGGACAAGGAAGGCGGTCTGATTGTCGACTATGTGGGCATTGCTTCTGCACTGAAAGCAGCTATGAAGGAATACACCAAACGAGATCAGTCACGATATGGCGATATGAATATTGCTAAGGTTGCCTATCCCAAGTTCCAGGAAAAGCTGCAGGTTTGCAAGGATCTACTGCACGGATTTGATTTCAGCGGATTCATCGACGGTTCGCCTCTCACCATGGCAAAGCTTGTTACCGGCGGCGTAAACTTTGTTCTGGATGCAAAATATCCCGACCGAAAAGACCTATTCTTAAAGGAAGCTATGCTTCTGAAACAGTCCCACTCCCTTTGCTCCAGTATGACTACGGAGCAGGAACGGCACGAAGCTGCATTTATAGAGGCTGTCCGCTCTACTATCATTAAAATCACATATGGCGGGACAGCGGGTAAACCCCTTTCGCTCAAAGAAATCAATGCTCAGATCAATGAGCTGTTGAAAGCCAGCATCCAAAGCGAGGGTGTTATCAGTCTGTTCGACAGCAAAACTGCTGGTGAAGAGTTCAGTTTATTTGATCCCGCTGTCCTTGAAGAAATCTCCAAGATGAAGGAAAAGAACATTGCCGTTGAGATTCTAAAAAAGTTGATGGCTGAGCAAGTGTCCTTGTATAAGCGAACCAATGTAGTACAGTCTCAGAAGTTTTCTGAGAAAATTACACAGCTCATGAATTCCTATTACAACGGCTTGATTACCAATGAAGAGGTTATCAAGGAGCTATTGGAGACCGCTGAGGAAATCAAAGCGCTTTACCAGAACGGCAAAAAACTTGGCCTTACGCAAGAAGAACTCGCGTTTTACGATGCCCTGACAAAGCCGGATAACATCAAGGATTTCTATCAAAATGACGAGCTGATTGCTCTTACCAGGGAACTCACCGAGATGCTCAGAAAAAATAGAACCATTGACTGGCAGAAAAAAGAAACCGCCCGAGCCACCATGCGGAAGATGGTCAAGCGGTTGCTTAAAAAATATAAATACCCACCGGAAGATTACGATACTGCAATCGCTACTGTAATCAGCCAGTGCGAAATGTGGACGGATAATATGGTATGATTGATAGGATAAAAAAGATTTAAAACCTTGTCGTTTGACTTGTGAAGATAGTTGGTGGCTGGATAAAATCGAAGAATCCATCGGCTATAAAGCCTGGTTCTGTGGTCACTGGCACACGGATAAGCGAATTGATAAGATACACTCCTGGGCCATAGCTTTGAGACGGATGAAATGATCTGATATTATTCGAAGCAATCTGCACATTCTTGCTGTACAGACAGTGCCCGGAATAATCTCCGCTGCCAGTAATAGTAGGTCTTCTCGTTGAGACCATTTTCCTGGCACCAGCTGCGGATTGCCATTCCACTGTTTGGGCATTCCATGAGTCTGGTTGTCCATGTGTCTAACCGTTCTTGCTTGGACAATGCTTGCAGACTTTGTTCCATGTTTAACCATCTCCCTATATGCTGATTTTCTCCATTAGAGTCTTTGGGAGAAATCCGGCAGTTTGGGATATTGTCTCAGATCTTTAGGCCGTCCGCAAGCTGCGGGGAGATTTGACGCTTACAGACAAACTGCTGCATCATACCGTTCCTGCGCCATCCGCGCACAGCCCCGATTCACAAAATCAAGGCAATTCTCTGTCGCATTACTTATTTTTCCGCCCCATTCTTACAGTTTTTTTCCAGTATCTGCTTTATATCAATATCATATACATCCATAAAGTCACATACTCTGCATGCAAGCGTCTGCGTAATCTTCCCGCCGGAATAGGTATCGGTTACAAAATGACCATAGCAAGTCAGGATTTTGGTTCTCTCATCCCGTTCAATTTTTTCAATCTGACTGTATTTAATGTCATAAGCAAAAACGGAATCGTATGTGCTGGAACGATCATCATGGTAGCTGTACACAAATCCGTCAGGCTTGAATGTGATTGCCTGTCTGCGTCTGAACCTGAATTCCCGGTTGAGCGATACAACATATACTGTCTGAGGAAGGAAGGACAGGCCATACGGCGCAATAAAAGTTACCATCAACAATATGGACTCAGACCAGCTATGTGACACAAAAACCATATACAATACATTGGCCGTACCGCACACAATACCAATAATTTTCAAAACCATTGCAATGTAGCAGCAGACTTTCGGAAAGCATTTCAGCTCTTTCCGATTGTCTTTTATCAGATACTTCATCGCCTGTTTTTCTTTTTTCGCGTTCACAGTGTATGTCTGCATAACTGCCTCCCCGTTACGATGCCAGACCGATCACCGTATCCATAATCTTAATAACGGAATTATTAAAATCAGAAATGGGTGACGAGATCCGAAGCTTGTTACTACCGCCCAGCTTCAACCGGCCATTTTTCTTTTTGTGTACAGTTCAATCATTTTTCTTTACTGTGTATATATTATAATCATGTTGGTGAAGTATGTCCATATAAAAACTCAAATCCTAAATGGATCGGAGCTCATCGTTTTCAATCAAATGAAACACTTCCATGTTCCACAAATTTTCTGTGTTGACTGCTGTACTAACGCTTGTCTAAAGCCCCGGAACATATTTCTCTTAAATGGTTTGAAGTCAGTCGTAAGAACATGGATCAAGAGTGTTTTTGCAGTGCCGGGTCAGTTTTATACATTGCCAGGTTTGACGCTTACACTTGAATGTTACAAAAGAGCGGTAAGCACCCCTTTGAGGGAAACTTACCTTGCTCCTTTGCGATCTTGTTTTGCAACAGATTTTTTTGACATTGTTTATTCCCTGAGAATATCCTTGACCTCGGATGTATTATTGGCATCCATAACTTTTTTAAGAAGCCAGGCTGGCAAGCTTTCTGCAGTCAAATCCAGCAGGCACAAAATGTCATGATTCTGGGTGCTGTCGGCACCGAAAAGACTCATCTGACCTGTGCTCTGGGTATGGCGGCCAACCGGAATTTCTACGAGATCAAGTACATGCGGCTTCCGGATTTTCTGGTAGAAATTGCCATTGCAAGAGGAGCCGGTACCTACCGGGAGGTCATGAAGAAATACAGGAAAGTCAGCCTGCTGATCCTGGATGAATGGCTGCTCTACTCCTTGAAAGAAAGCGAAGTCCGGGACCTGCTGGAACTAATTGGGGCTAGAAACAAGGTCGCATCCACCATTTTCTGTTCCCGGTTTGATGTGAGCGAATGGCACGCTTCTCTTTATGATCCCACCATGGCAAACGCCATCTGTGACCGGATCGTTTACAACTCTCACATGGTGAAAATTGAAGGCGACTCCATGAGAAAGAACGCTGCGATTGCAGAATAAGTACTAAAACAGGGCATGGTGGTTGTGCTCAATACGCCCGGCCGCCATGCTCAATCTCTGCGGAACACCTGCACCACGGACTACGGAATGGTCGCACTCATCCGGCGGCGTACGCAATCATGATCAGCAGAGAACACTGGAAGCAGCTTTGGCCAACACCGCCATGTTGCAGGAACTTGAACGCAGGCGCAAAAAGAAACAGGTATCTACTTTATTTCAGCAAGAAGCTTTCCGGAATGCTTTTGACTGGGATTTGATCAGCCGGCAGGATCCTGAGATCTGGGAGAAAATTCTGGCGTTTCTTCAGAGTTGGATTATCCTGTTACGGTTTTAAAAAGATTGCAGAGATGAAAGCAAAGCCACTCTGATTTTATTTCCCCGAAAATGCGCTTGATCCTTGTAAACATTATGGAACAATTCCTTATTTCTGTTGCTTTACAAAGTCGAAAGTTTTGTTATAATGATTACTAATTATTTCAAAATGGAGCGTGTAACCGATGACTGAATTTAATCTCGTCTCCCAACAGGGGAAAAAATTGCACTGCGTTCGCTGGGAACCGGAAGGATCTGTTCGCTGCGTGGTGCAAATTGTTCACGGAATCGCCGAATATATAAACCGGTATGATGACTTTGCAAAATACCTGAATCAGTTTGGAGTTTTGGTTACCGGAGAAGATCACATGGGCCACGGTGGAACTCTGGATGCAGACGATCCGAAAGGATATTTTTATGGCGGCTGGACTGCCGCCGTTGACAACGTGTATGCCCTGATGCAGGACACCATGCAGTGCTTGCCCCAGGTCCCGTACATCATTCTGGGGCACTCCATGGGATCTTTTCTCACCCGCACCCTGCTCTACCGTTATCCGGACTCCGGCATTTCCGGCGCCATTATCTGCGGCACAGGCTGGCAGCCTGCCGCCGTTGTAAAGGCCGGGCTGGCCATGAGCAGAAGCACATGCCGGAAAATAGGAGAAACACAAACCTCTTCTTCCCTGCATAATATGTTCTTTGGCCCCTTTAATCGAAAAATCTCCAATCCCCGCACCCCCTTCGACTGGATTTGCAGCGACACCTCCGTCGTAGATGCCTATGCCGCAGACCCTCTTTGCAGCTTCTGCGAAACCGTGGGCTTGGAGCGGGATATGCTTCAGGGCATTCAAATGAATCAAAAGAAGGACAATCTCTCCAAAATGCAAAAAACACTTCCGGTTCTCTTTATTGCAGGCACGCAGGACCCGGTGGGTAGCTATGGAAAAGGCGTCCGAAAAAGTGCAGAAGCCTTCCGGAAAGCCGGCATGATCGATGTAGAGACCATACTTTACCCAGACAGCCGTCATGAGATCCTGAACGATGTGGAAAAAGAGCAGGTATATGCAGATGTGCAGCATTGGATTGAAAAAAAGGTGCTGTAAAGCCATTATCTGGCAAAATTTCCAGAAACTGACTGTTTATCCTATTGACACAATAATTACATTTTGTTACAATTACGATGAAATCTGTAATACTTCGCAAAGGAGATCATCGCCATGAAACGACCGCTTGTTGCTGTTTTGCTGTTTGCCGTCTGTTTGACAGGCCTCAGCCTGACAGAAACGCATGCTGCCAACATGATAACCTCAACTGAGATGGACCATCTGACTGCCTCTCCCCTTACTCCCCAACAGTCGGACCTTTCTCTTTCCCCCGCTGCCGGGCAGATCAAAACTCGCAGCAGTGACGACCTGATTAACTTCATTAAAGTCAGAGAAGGATTTATTTCGGAACCCTATTGGGACTACGCCCAATGGACTGTGGGCTATGGTACATGCTGTAGAAATGACAAAGGGGAACCCTGCACCAATAAGTACGACAAAGCAGAAATTGCAGAGCGTTACCGGCATGTAACCGAAGAAGCTGCGGAACAGTTTCTTCGGGAAGAAGTTGCACTACATGAAGTGTGGGTTACGAAATACGAAAAAGAACATAATCTCTCTTTTACTCAAAACGAATTTGACGCACTGGTGAGCTTTACATTCAACCTGGGCCCCATATGGACCGAAGGCGGCTACATGATCAACGCCTACCTGGAAGACCCAAATCCCAACAAAGCCGATATTGATCTGGTGCGGGCACTGGGTGTGTGGTGCCGTGCCGGCGGAGAGGTGCTCCCTGGGCTGGCCCGTCGCCGACTGGACGAAGCAATGGTTTTTTTATACGGGGATTATGAAGGCACCAACTCGAATCATACTAATTTCAGTTATGTAGTATACGATGGCAACGGTTCCCTTTTGAGTAAATACTATACTGATGCAATAGACTACTTTGAAGTCGGCAAGCCCTATGGCACCTTGCTTTCCCCGGTGTGGAACGGGGCAAAAAATGCTTCTTTGTCTGAGTCTCTGCACGAAGAGTTGTCCGGCACTAAGAAGCCTCTCCCCTTCACCGATGTTCCTGAAGGAAAGTGGTATTATGACAGTGTGGTAGCTGTTTACGAGCAGAAGCTGATGAATGGAATCACTGACACCACCTTTGTTCCCAACGGTCCTTTGTCTCGTGGTCAGCTGGTTACCATCCTGTACCGTCTGGATGGCTCTCCCCGTGTCAACAGCAGCTCCGGCTTCGAGGATGTAGAAAGCGGCCGCTATTACTCCGATGCAGTGACATGGGCCAAGAAAAACAAAATCGTAACCGGTACTGCGGAAACCACCTTCTCTCCGGAACGGGACATTACCAGAGAACAGATTGCTACCATCTTCGCCCGTTACTATGCTTATAAAGGCGGAGATGTGGATCAGCGGGCAGATCTCGAAGAATTTGTGGATGGTGAGAGCGTCTCCAACTACGCACGGGATGCGCTTTCCTGGGCCGTTTCTCAGAAGCTGCTGATGGGCATCTCCAACCCCGGAGAGCCCACCATGCTGAAGCCTCAGGCAAACTGCACCAGAGCACAGGCCGCGGAATTGCTTGTTCGGTTGAAAACGCTTCTGGATCAACCGGATAACGGAAACACTCCCCCTGCCCCCCCGCAGTTCGCTGGTTGGTTTAATTCCCGTGACGAGCATATTCAAAACAATTCCATCGTAAAGAAGGATCAAGTGGTAACCGCCAAGTGGGTCAACCGCTAACAAATTTATCAGGGGCGGATCGTGCTGCCCCTGATTTTTCATTCTTTTTTATTGATACAATTTATCGTACATATTCTGTGGTAGAATGCAGCCATCTTAGAAAGAGCAAGGGTGATGGTGATGTATTCAATCCGCAATATCAAAGGCCATGTGCAGGTATATGACAAACAGGGCCGATTCCTGTTTTCTGCGGACAGCGAACGGGAGGCCAGAGAGGAACTGGAATACTATGCGGAATCTGAAACTGATTATCTCCTATGATGGCACCCGCTATCGTGGCTGGCAGCGTCTGGCAGGAGAACCCAACACCATACAGGGGAAGCTGGAATCCACCCTGCGCCGCATTCTGGAAGAACCCATTGAAATTTCCGGCAGCGGCCGCACGGACGCCGGTGCCCATGCCATGCGGCAGGTCGCCAATTTCCATTGTCAAAATCCCATGTCCTGTGAAACCCTCCTACAGCAGATGCGCACCTATCTTCCGGATGACATTGGAATCCATTCCTGTCAGGAAGCAGGGCCCAGATTTCACGCACGGCTGAACGCCGTATCGAAGACTTATGTTTACCGTGTATGGAATAGTGCAGAGCCCTGTGTGTTTGAACGGAAATATGTCTATCGGATGGACGCTTCCCTGAATCTCCATGCCATGCGGCAGGCCGCTTCCCACCTTCTGGGGCAGCATGACTTTCTTTCCTTCTGTTCCAATAAGAAATTCAAGAAGTCCTCCGTGCGTACCATCCACCGGCTGGACATTGCATCTATGGGGCCTGAGCTTCGATTTACCGTGGAGGGAGACGGCTTTCTGTACAACATGGTGCGTATCATCGTGGGAACGCTTCTGGAAGTGGGAATGGGGCGCAAAGCTCCTCAGGAGATCCCCGACATTTTAGCCGCAAAGAACCGGGAGCTGGCGGGATATACCGTCCCTGCCAATGGACTAATTTTGTGGGAGGTTGCATATCAATGAACATCCAGATTTTTGGCACCAGCAAATGCTTTGATACGAAGAAGGCAGAGCGCTATTTTAAGGAACGCCGCATCAATGTGCAGCGAATTGACCTGCTCCGCTTCGGCATGTCCGGCGGAGAATTTGACTCTGTCCTCCGGGCATTGAAGGGCATCGATCAGCTCATCAACTGGGACAGCAAAGATCCTGACATTACCCTGATGAAATACATGGACGACCCAAGGGCCAAGGAGGACAAGGTCTTTGATAACCCCAAGCTTATGAAAACCCCCATTGTGCGCAACGGAAAGCAGGCCACTGTGGGCTACTGTCCTGAAATTTGGGCCACCTGGAAATAATCTGAAATTCTGTCATTACACAAAAGAGCAGACATTCCAAACGAGGCGGAATGTCTGCTCTTTTCATATCATAAGGAGGCGTTACATGGGAACAACCGCAGTTGTATGGGTGGAGCGATTCAATCGCTTCTTATGGGGATGCCCAGCCCTGATTCTGATTTTAGGCACCGGAATCTATCTGACTCTTCGGACGAGCTTTCTTCCGATCCGAAAACTGGGATATACCCTTAAACTTGTTTTTCGCAAACTCCGACAGGCTCCGGATTCCCATGGGGTCTCTCCTTTTCAGGCGGTGTGTACCGCACTGGCCGCAACCGTTGGCACAGGCAATATCGCAGGGGTGGCAGGTGCCATTGCACTGGGCGGCCCGGGGGCTCTGTTTTGGATGTGGGTGGCTGCATTTCTGGGCATGGTGGTCAAATACGCAGAAATTGTACTGGCGGTACGGTATCGCATCCAGAATAAGGACGGATCTTTTTCCGGCGGTCCCATGTATTATATTTCCCAAGGGATGGGAAGCAACTGGAAGTGGCTGGGAACCGCGTACTGCATCTTCGGCGTGGTTGCTGCCTTCGGAGTAGGAAATTCTACCCAAATCAGCACTGCCGTGGTGAGCATGAATGAGGCCCTGCCCCTGTTTGGCCTCTCCCCTTCTTTTGCCGGAAACCTCAGCATGGGACTGATTCTGGGTGGCTTAGTGGCGTTGGTGGTTCTGGGAGGGGCAAAAAGAATCGGCGCCGTGGCGGAGCTTCTGATTCCCATTATGTCTGTGAGCTACCTTCTTTTTGGATTAGGGGCCGTTGCGGTCAATTACAGAGCCATTCCCCAGGCGCTCCGCTGCGTCATGTCCGGCGCATTCTGTCCCAGAGCCGTCACAGGCGGGGCCGTGGGCAGTCTCTGGATCGCCATGCGCACCGGTGTATCCAAGGGGGTATTCACCAACGAAGCCGGCATGGGAACCGCCTCTATGGCACATGCAGGTGCCAATGCAAAAAGTCCTGCCGAGCAGGGCCTGTATGGAATCTTTGAGGTCTTTGTGGATACCATTCTCATTTGTACTGTCACCGCTCTGGTGATTCTCACTTCCGGCATTCCCATTTCTTACGGAACTTCAGCCGGTGCCGAGCTTACCTGCCTGGCCTTTCAGTCTGTCTACGGAAGCTGGATCTCTGTGTTTCTTGCGCTGTCCATGATTCTCTTCGCCTTTGCCACCATTCTGGGCTGGGGGCTGTACGGGACGCAGTGCGCAGGTTATCTTTTTGGCGCACGGTGGGGAAAGCTGTTCGGAGTGCTTCACGCCCTCACAACCGTTTTGGGCTCTGTGCTGTCCCCCACCCTCGTGTGGAGTCTGGCAGAAGTGTTCAACGGACTGATGGCCTTGCCCAATCTGCTGGCCCTGCTGACGCTCTCTCCGGAAATTCTCAGACTGTCTCAGTCCTATCTCCGCATTCACAGTGCAGGAGCATTTCACATCCGGTCAAACATGCAGTCTCCGACTGCCTAGGCAGTCAAGGGCCTTTTGTACATTTAACTTTCCGAAGATGGCAGTCCTGATGGTGCAATCCCTTCTGAATGCAATGGGATGTGTACAAAATGTCACTGTGATTGAGTTACTTTTCCCGGATTCGTTGACTTTTTTTCGTGAAAATGGTACTATGAAGAAAAATCTAATGAATCAGAGGTAAACACAACATGGATTATCATGCATTGGCCCAGCTGCTGTTCCCCCAGGTCACGCAGACCCCCCAGGAAATGGAGGATCGCTACCCCCTGCGGAACGCTCCTGAAGGGGCTGTCATCACCCGTATGGCTCCCAGCCCTACCGGTTTTGTCCACCTGGGCAATCTGGTGCAGGGCCTTGTTTCCGAGCGCATGGCCCATCAGTCCGGCGGTGTTCTGTATCTGCGTGTAGAGGATACCGATGCAAAGCGGGAGGTTGCCGGTGCTGTAGAGGTGCTGATCGACACCCTGAAGCATTACGGCATACACTTTGACGAAGGTGCCACCATTGACGGTGACTGTGGCAGCTATGGCCCTTACCGCCAGCGTCAGAGAGCCGCTATTTACCATGTTTTTGCGAAAAAACTGGTGCAAAACGGCATGGCCTATCCTTGTTTCTGCACCGAGGAAGAGCTGACGCAGATGCGCCAGCAGCAGGAAGAACAGAAGGTAAACTTCGGTTACTACGGCCCCTGGGCAACCTGGCGGGATCGCTCTCTGGAGGAGATCCGGGCCCAGCTGGACGAAGGCAAGCCCTGGGTCCTGCGTTTCCGCTCCACCGGCTCCATTGAAAACAAATTCAAGTACCATGATCTGGTCAAGGGCGAACTCACCATCACCGAAAATGACATCGATCAGGTCCTCCTGAAATCCGACGGCATTCCCACCTATCACTTTGCCCATGCAGTGGACGATCATCTCATGCGTACCACCCATGTTGTCCGGGGTGACGAGTGGCTGCCCAGCCTGCCCTTCCATATCCAGCTGTTCCAGGCACTGGGCTTCAAGCTTCCCAAGTATGTCCACATCGGCCCCCTCATGAAGATGGACGGCACCTCAAAAAGAAAGCTCAGCAAGCGGAAGGACCCCGAGCTGGCCCTCACCTACTACAAGGCCGAAGGCTTCCCTGTTTCTGCCGTCTATGAGTATGTTCTGACCCTGCTGAACTCCAATTATGAGGACTGGCGCAGAGCCAACCCCACTGCCGGTGCGGATACCTTTCAGTTTTCCTACAAGAAGCTGAATCCCGCCGGTGCCCTCTTCGACTATGCAAAGCTTTGTGATGTATCCAAAAATGTAATCTCCACCATGTCCGCCGACCAGGTCTACCAGGAAGTGCTGGAGTATGCGAAGGAATTTGATGTTCCGTTTTATGAAGAGCTCTCTCGGGACGATCAGTTTGCAAAGTCCATTTTTGCCATCGGCCGCGGCGGCAAGAAACCTCGCAAGGATCTGGCTACCTGGGCAGAAGCGAAGCCCTATATGGGGTTCTTTTACGACAGATTCTTTGATGACAAGGCTGCCTTCCCTGAGAAATTTTCTTCTGAAACCGTAAAGGCAGCGCTGCATGGCTTTGCAGAGACCTATGATCCGGCGGATGATGCAACCGTTTGGTTTGACAAGGTCAAAGCTCTTGCCGAGTCTTTGGGCTTCACCTCCAATATGAAGCTGTATAAGCAGGACCCCGCCGCCTGGCCCGGCTCCGTAGCCGATATCAGCACCTTCCTGCGCATTGCCATCACCGGCAAAACAAACTCCCCTGACCTTTACACCGTGATGACCATTCTGGGCAAGGAGCGTTCCATCGCTCGCATCCAGAGCGCCATCCACCGTCTGTAAATCGCAAGGCTGCGTCCCGCACGGGGCGCAGCCTTGTTGTTATGGCAGATATTCTTCCAGAACCGAAGTGCAGAGCTTGCAGCACTCCTTCTGCACCCACTGCGGATGCAAAATCACGGCATCCGTTCCAAAGCCTATGATCCAGCTGAGAAACAGAGGCGAAACCGCCACTTCTGTGGTAAAGGTAAAATGATCCGCTCCGTCCGGGATCAGCATGGCCTCTTCACCGAAGCGATCAAATACCACCCCTGCCAAGCGGTTGGCAAATCGCATTTTCACCTGGACATGGGTACCGGAGAACATCTGAAACACCTTCTGCCCATAGCTCTCCAGAGACTTCCCCGTAAGCTCCGGGCAGCTGTTTCTGGGTTGGTCCGTGAGGCCGATGTTCACCATCCGGTCCACCCGATAGTGCGTTACGCCATGGCGGGCGGTATGGGCCAAAAGATAATAATTTTCGTTGTCCTGACACAACGCATAGGGACTGGCTATATAGGGGCCCGGCCGAAATTGCTGTTTTCTGCCAACTCCCCAGTCAAAGTAGCGAAATGTAATCTGCTTATTGGCCGAAATGGCCTCCTGGATGGCATCCAAATTATAGTAAATGCTCTCGTTCATGCTTTTGACCCGGCCGGAGATCAGCACTTCACGGCTCATAAGGGTTTCATCATACCGATTGCAGAACCGCAGCAGCTTTCGGATCAATGAGGCAGATTTTCTCCGGGTCAGGAAACGGGCAGACTGAACCGCATCCACCAGCAGCTTCACCTCCGGAAGCTGGAACACGCCGCTGGCCACATAATAGCCGCCTTTGGGTCCGTGCTTTACCTCAATGTCCATTCCATAGTCCTGAAGGGCCTGAATATCTGAAATAACACTTTTTCGTTCACAATCAATCCCCTGCTGCTCCAGATAATGAACCAATTCTGCGGCAGACACCGGATGCTTCTCGTGAGAGTTTCGCTCCAAATAGTCTTTAATATACAGAATTTTCAACTTTTGTCCTTCCTTTTTTGCCATAACCTTCCCTCCCTCCTGCTACGATACCACGAAATCAGGAAAAATGGAATACTTACCTTGCGATTCGGGCAAAAAAATGATAGAATAAAGTGATCTATTTATGTTACCGGAGGAATTCCTATGCCCTATTTCGGCTGTCACCTATCCGCTACGGGCGGCTACCATGCCATGGCAAAAACCGCCTTGTCCATCGGTGCTGACACATTTCAGTTTTTCACCCGCAATCCCAGAGGCAGTAAGGCCAAAGCCCCTGATCCCGTGGATGCGGCCTCAGCCGTCGCTCTGATGGAAGCCCATCACTTCGGCCCCCTGGTGGCTCATGGCCCATACACCATGAACCTGTGCACCAAAGAGGCGGAAGCCAGGGCCTTTGCCGCAGAAGTACTCTGCGATGACCTGCGCAGAGCCGCTATGATCCCCGGCACCTTATATAACTTTCATCCCGGCAGCCATGTGGGACAAGGCTTGCAGGCCGGTGTTTCTTATATTGCCGCTGCATTGGAGCAGGCCCTTTCTCAGGACCTCCCCGTTACCGTCCTGCTGGAAACCATGGCGGGGAAAGGAAGCGAAATCGGCGGCACCTTCCAAGAACTGCGCATGATCCTGGACGCTGTGGCCTCTTGCCGTTTGGGCATTTGTCTGGACACCTGCCATGTGTGGGACGGAGGATACGACATTGCGCAGAATCTGGAGGGCGTTCTAGAGGAATTCGACCGGCAGATCGGTCTGAACCGATTGAAAGCCCTGCACCTCAACGATTCTAAAAACCCTCTGGGTTCCCATAAAGACCGCCATGCCTGTCTGGGGGAAGGATTCATTGGTCTTGATGCATTGGAGCGAATCGTTACCCATCCAGCCCTTCGCAGCCTTCCCATGGTGCTGGAAACCCCCAACGAGCTGCCCGGCTATCAGAAGGAAATCCTGACCTTGCGCGCATTCAGAATTTCTTAATTTGACACCATATGAAAAAGGTAGTATCCTTATTCTTATCTTGTGCGTAAAACGAACTATTCCACTGAAAGGACGTGGTGCTTTTGCAGAAATTATATGACCTGATTCAATCATTGGGGGCGCTTTCTCTGGGAACGGCTACACTGGGAGAATACTACACCATGGTCGTGCGGTTCATTCTTCCTCTGCTGGCCTTTTTCCTGATTCTGCGCTGCGGAAGGAGTCTGCTTACCTTCCGAAAGGAACCGGAGGTTTGGGGCTGGCTCTGTCTGCCAGACGGCAATCAGCTTCCCATCACCCACTGGGAAAATATCATCGGACGAAACAAGCGAAGTGATATTGTCATTGACCTTCCCTTTATTTCCCGAAGCCATGCCGTTTTGACCCGGTATGATGACGGCAGCTGGACCATCAGCGACATCGGCTCAAAGGGCGGTGTCAAGGTGAACCATGAGGATATCTCGATTTCCGCCATCGGGCCGGAGGATGTCATCAGTCTGAATGGCCTCGACATGACCTTGCAGCCCATCTCCCGGGAGCAGGAATCCTACCAGACGACTCTGCGTACACAGCCCGGTCGGGACTACGCCCCTTCCTTTACGCTGATTCTTTTGAGCCTGTTTCAGACCTTCATGGTGCTTCAGCTTCTCTTTACCGCCGAGCCCAAGGACATGAACAGTATTTTCATCGGATTTTTGTCCCTCTTTACCTTGCAGTGGGGCCTGTTTTTCTTCTATCGTCTCATAAAGCGAAAAAGCTACGAAATCGAAACCATTGCGTTTTTCCTGAGTACATTGGGCATGGCTCTGATTGCCACGGTAACCCCCGGTGAAACACTCAAACAGCTCTATGCTTCTCTCATGGGTCTTGCAGCCTTCCTGTTTATTGGCTGGTCTTTGCGGGATCTGGAGCGTGCGAAGGTCGTCCGCTATCTGGCCGCCTGTGCGGGTCTGCTGCTTCTGGCTGTCAACCTGGTTTTTGGCGTGGAAATGTACGGCGCAAAAAACTGGATCTCCATTGGACCGTTCTCCTTCCAGCCTTCCGAAATCGTGAAGCTGTGCTTTATCTTTGTGGGCACCTCTACCATGAGCCGGATTGTTTCCTTCCGCAATATGACTCTGTTTATCGTGTATTCTTTGATTATTTGCGGTTGTCTGGCGTATATGAATGACTTTGGTACCGCTTTTATCTTCCTTTCCGCCTTTTTGATGATTGCCTATCTGCGATCCGGTAACTTTGCCACCATCGCCCTTGTGAGCTCCGGTCTTGGATTTGGCGGTATTACTGCTCTGCGATTCTTAAAACCCCATGTGTTGCAGCGGTTTGCTTCCTGGCGTCATGTTTGGGAAGTACCTCTGGATGCGGGCTTCCAGCAAACCCGTGCCATGATGTGCATCGCCTCCGGCGGTCTTTTAGGACTCGGCGGCGGAAACGGCTGGCTCAAATATGTGGCCGCCAGTGACACTGACCTGGTCTTTGCAACGGTGTCGGAAGAGTGGGGCCTTCTGATTGGTATTATGATGGTCGCCTGCATCGTGATTCTGGGCGTGTTTGTGGTACGGTCCGCCTCAATCGGCCGAAGCAGTTTTTACACCATCAGTGCCTGTGCTGCCATTACAATGCTGATGGTCCAGACCATTCTCAATGTATTCGGCACTGTGGATCTGCTGCCCCTTACAGGCGTCACCTTCCCCTTTGTTTCCAACGGCGGCTCCAGTATGATTTCTGCCTGGGGTATGCTGGCCTTTATCAAGGCGGCAGATACCCGTCAGAATGCAAGCTTTGCTGTTCGGTTGCATTCCAAGCGCCAGAAAGGAGAGGATGTAGATGAATAGAATTGCAGGCCGTTCCAAAATCGCCCTGGTTCTTGCGGGACTCCTTCTGCTGGGCATAGTGATTTTTTCCGGAGAATATGTGTTCCAGGCTGACGACTGGGCAATTTTCCCCGGAAGTCCCCATGTGTACAAAGGCCCCAATCTGAACTGCGGTGCTGTGACCGATCGGTCCGGAACCCTTCTCCTGGACTCCACCAATGGCCGCAACTATGCCGATGACGAAGACCTCCGTGCTGCCACCATGCACCTTCTGGGTGACCGTTATGGCTATATCAGCGCCCCGGCTCTGGCGGGCTACAGCAGTGAGATGCTGGGATTTGACCTGGTCAATGGCATCTACGGCCTGACAGGCCCCGGCGGCAAAGCCAGTCTTACCATCAGCGCCCAGGTGCAGCTTGCAGCCCAGGAGGCAATGGACGGCAGGAAAGGTGTTATTGCGGTATATAACTACAAAACCGGAGAAATTCTCTGTGCCCTTTCCAGTCCCAATTATGACCCGGACAATGTGCCGGAGATCGATGACGATGATCCCGGCGAGTATGAAGGCGTGTATATGAACCGCTTTACCCAGTCCACATATACCCCCGGTTCTATTTTTAAAATCATCACCACCGCCGCCGCTCTGGAGCAGCTCCCGGATGTGGAAGAGCAAACTTTCTATTGTGACGGTTCTTATTGGGTAGACAGCAACGAGGTCACCTGCACGGATGTACACGGCACCGTTACCCTTCAGGAAGCGCTGACCAGCTCCTGCAATGCCGCATTTGCCCAGCTCTCCCTGGAGCTGGGGGCCGATACTCTGTCCCGGTATGTAGACAAATATCAGATCATCGAGCCGATTACCTTTGACGGTGTTACCACAGCCAAGGGGCTCTTCGACTTGTCCAATGCGGAGGATGTGGGTCTGGCCTGGAGCGGCATTGGTCAGTATACCGATCAGATCAATGCCTGCCGGTTCCTGACTTTTATGGGCCAGATTGCAGGCGGCGGCACCGCCGCTGAGCCTTATCTGGTGAAGTCTGTGGACGGCGGCACTTTCAGCAGCCACAAGGCCTCTCCCAAGCTTACCGACCGGATCATGTCTGCGGACATTGCTCTGAGGCTTCAGAAGCTCATGCACAACAATGTGGTCTATAACTATGGTGAAGGAAATTTTGCAGGGCTCTATGCCTGTGCCAAATCCGGCACCGCCGAACAGGGCGCCGGTCAGGAAGCCGATGCGACATTCGCCGGATTCACTCTGGATGAAGACTATCCCCTGGCCTTCATTGTAGTGGTTGAAAATGCCGGCTCCGGCAGCCAAACCTGCGTTCCTATCATCTCCGAGGTCCTGGACGCCTGTGTGGAAGTCATGGACGCAGAAATGGAAGGAAAATAACCTGTAAAAACCATCAAATTTGTTCCGATCGTCGGAGTTGTAGATACTTTGCCGGATATCGGAACTATCTTCCTGCTGTATAGCAGCGTTCCATGCATTATCTTAGGGGAATCAAAAATAAGCACAAACGCTTCGCCCCCTGCATAGACTCTATGCAGGGGGCGATTTTATGTGTCCATATCATCAAACGGGGGCGCTTGTACTCATTTCTCTGGGGCTCGGGATCCTCATTGGCAGCGCCTGCGGTTCCGGTTTTCTCACGCTGGTGCTGGTCACCGGCTGTGCCGGATGCGGCTGTTACGCACTGTTTGTAAAAAAGTAGGCATTGTCTTGTCCTATGGTGCATATATATTAGGGAAGAAACCATAAGGAGTGAGGACAATGGAACTGGCCTTTCAGAAAAGCGCCGTAACCCATTTACAAAAGCTGCTCAGGCAGGTGCAAAGCCAAGAGGAAACCATGGAAACCGCCGTACCGGAAAGCCTTCCTGATGTGGGCAGGATTGTCAGCAGCTGGGGAATTCCCGTGATACGCAGCAAGGAATGGCGTGGCAATACCATGACCGTATCAGGCGGCATTACTGCCTGGGTGCTGTATGTACCGGAAGACGAAAGTCTGCCCCGGCAAATCAGCGCCTATCTCCCCTTCTCTATGCGCTGGGAGCTTCCGCAGACGGAGAAGGAAGGAACCATGCGGGTTTCCTGTCACCTGAAAAGCGTGGATGCCCGCATGGTCAGCCCCAGAAAGATTTTGGTGCGTGCAAGTGTCAGCTGTTTGGGCGAGGCGTTCTCTACCGCCGAGACCACTTTCTACACCCTTCCGGAGGCACCCAAGGAAGTAGAGGTTCTGAACAGCCACCTGCCGCTTCTGCTTCCGTCAGAAATGACGGAAAAGAGTTTCCTTCTGGATGAAGAACTGGAGCTTCCCGGGGGAGCCTCGGCGGTATCCCAGATCATTGCATATCAGCTCTCCCCTGTCCTTACGGATCATAAGGTTCTGGGAGAAAAGGCTCTTATGAAGGGCAGCTGCGGCCTGCATCTGGTGTACATGACCCCGGAAGACCGCCTGGCAGTCTGGGACTTTGACCTTCCCTTCTCTCAATACACAGAACTGGGGCAGCATTATGATGAGGAAGAAGAATTGCAGGCAGAACTCATTCTAACTGGAGCAGAAATCATCCCCGATGAAGATGGACGCAGGCTGCGCCTGAAATGCTCGCTTTCTGCCCAGTGTATGGTGCTACAAAGACAAATGGTGGAACTGGTGCAGGACATGTATTGCCTCAACCGGGATGTCACTCTCAAGACTCAGAGTATGCCCGTAAAGAGCAGATTGGACCATCAAGTTTTGCGCGAACAGGTGGAGGAGTCCTTTTCTCTGACAGGAGGCTCTCTTCTGGATTGCACCCTTCTGCCGGAATTTCCAAAAAGCCACCGCAATGGGCAGGAGGTCTCTCTGGAGGCCCCCGTTTGGTGCAATATCCTCTATTATGATGCAAACGGCTCCTTGCAGGGCAGAAGCTCCCACACCTGTGCAAAATCCAAGATCAATCTGGCCGAAGACTGCCTCTGCCAGGCAGATGTCCATCTGTCCGGTCCCGTTCAGTGGTCTTTGGGGGGCGGCAGCGCAAGCGTGCGGGCATCCGTAGAGCTGTGTATTGACAGCTTTGCCGATCAGGAGCTATCCATGGTCTGCGGCGCAGAACTGTCTCCGCAAAAAAAGCCGGATCCCACCAGACCCAGCCTGATTCTTCGTGCCCCCAGGGAAGGGGAAACCATTTGGTCCATGGCAAAGGCATCCGGTTCCACGGTAGACTCTATCCGTGAGGCCAATCAGCTGACCACTGATTCTCTGGAGGAATGCCCTCTGGTTCTGATCCCCATTCATTAGGAAAAAGGCTGTCTCACCGGGTTGCAGTGAGACAGCCTTTTTATTACATGAACGTAAGGGAATTACAAGCCGGCAGCCTTGCGCAGGTCGTCGGCGCGATCTGTACGCTCCCAAGAGCGGCCCTCTTCCAGGCCAAAGTGGCCGCAGGCAGCGGTCTCCGTATAGATGGGACGGCGCAGATCCAAGGTCTTGATAATCCCCGCAGGGGTGAGGTCAAACTCCCGCCGAAGGATCTCTGTGAGCATCTCGTCGCTGACTCGTCCGGTGCCATAGGTCTCTACCAGAATCGAAACAGGCTCTGCCACGCCGATGGCGTATGCCAGCTCCACCTGGATCTTGTCAGCCAAACCGGCAGCAACCACATTCTTGGCCATGTAGCGAGCCATGTAGGCTGCACTGCGGTCTACTTTGGTGGGGTCCTTACCGGAGAATGCACCGCCACCGTGGCAGAAATAGCCGCCGTAGGTATCCACAATGATCTTGCGGCCGGTGAGGCCGGTATCGCCGTTGGGGCCGCCCACAACAAACTGCCCGGTGGGATTGATGTAGATATTGGGTACATCCTGAATATCAAAGCCATAGCTGTTCAGCACGGGGGCAATCACCATTTCCTTCACATACTGACGCAGCTGAGCACTGCCAAACTCGGGGGTGTGCATAATGGAGACCACAACGGTATCTACACCAATGGGGTTGCCGTTCTCATCGAATTCAACTGTGACCTGTGCCTTTCCGTCGGGACGAAGGTTGGGGTTCTCCTTTACCATGAGGGTCAGGCGGTTGATGAGCGCACGGGAGACAGCACCGGCCAGAGGCATGAGCTCAGGGGTCTGGTTACATGCACCGCCAAACATCATGCCCTGATCTCCGGCACCGCCAACCTCATCGTTGGTGCCCATGGCAATGTCAGGAGACTGGGTGTGAATCCGGCACATGATCTCCACGGTATCTGCGCAGAAGCCCTCCCCTTCTCTGGTATACCCGATGTCACGGATCACCTGACGGGCCACGGCGGCATAATCCACCTCCGCCTTGGTGGTGATCTCGCCGGAGATGCAGCAGAAATCGGTGGTCACCAAGGTCTCGCAAGCCACGCGGGAATTGGGGTCCTGTGCCAGGCAGGCATCCAAAATACTGTCAGAAATACGGTCGGCAACCTTGTCGGGGTGGCCAGTGGTAACACATTCGGAAGTAAACAATCTTTTTTCCATTCTATATAATTTCCTTTCCCATCCCTATCAAGAACATCAAAAAATCGCCCCGAAGATTCGGAGCGAAAAAGCACGAATCCTCATCTTTCGTCATACGCCGGATTTAGCACCTTGTCATAAAACAGGTTGCCGGGCTTCATCGGGCCGTTCCCTCCGCCACTCTTGATAAGGTATTATTAAGTTTCAGATATATTATACGCAAAGATCCAAAAAAGTCAAGCTTTTTTGCGAGATTTGTCGATTTTTTACATGGTTAAGGCATCAGATCTTTGGTTATGATGCAAGGAGTACAATGTTTACGATTTGTCTATAGACATTCCGATGAAAACGCTGTAAAATAATTACAATAAATACTTAAGGAGTGAACCAAATGAAAAACCTCCGCCGTTCCTTTGAGCGGTTCTGTTACCGCAATCGGAATGTTGGCATCCCCAGTCTGATGACTTGGATCATCTTGGGCAATATCATTGTTTACTTTATAGACATGATGGATCCCAGCCACAGCCTTGTCCGTCTGCTCTATTTCAACCCTTATCTTATCCTTCAGGGGCAAGTTTGGCGACTGTTCTCATTTGTACTGCTGGATCTCTGGGGGGCGCCGAACTTTATTTTTATGGTGTTCTTTGTCCTCTTCTATTACCAGCTTGGCGTTGCTGTAGAGAACGCTTGGGGGCGCTGTAAGTTCACCCTCTACTATCTCACAGGCATTATTTTCCTGGATCTGGCCGGTCTGTTATTTCACACCAGCGCATCCCCTGCCAGCCTCCATCTGACCCTCTTCCTGGCCTATGCAACGCTGTTTCCTGATGCCACTTTTTTGGTGTTTTTCATCATTCCTGTCAAGGCACGGTTCCTGGCACTCCTGCCCCTGGCATTCTTCCTGTATGATCTGCTGCAAATCAGTGCCTTCCCTGCCAACCTCATGCCTGTTTTTGTATTGGCCAACTATTTCCTTTATTTCGGGGCAGATTTCCTCAATCTTTTTCCCATGTCCTGGAGAGTCAACGCCGACCGGCTGCGCCGAAAGGCGACATCCGGTAACAAAGCCAAAACCATCCAGTTCCCGAAAGCCGGCTCCTATGAGGCCAGCCACTCTACGGTCAATGCCCCTTACCATCATCGGTGCACCATCTGCGGAAGGACAGACATTTCCAATCCGGAATTGGAATTCCGCTATTGTTCAAAATGTAAAGGGTATTATTGCTACTGTCAGGACCACATCAATAACCACACACACATTCAATAACATCCTGTTTGCATAGAATTTGGTGGGGTGGTGCAGCACAAGCGCTGTACCATCCCACCATTCGCTCTGTATCGCTCAAAAGCCGCAGCCACTCACGCTGCAAAACACGATCATTCATGAAACACGGAATATCTTCAGACTTTCCGCACTTTCACCATAATCCCACAAAACCAAAACTCCCCCTGAATCATCAGGAGGAGCTTTTTCTTAATATTCGTAATCAGCGGCCAGGCGGCTGGTTGCATACTTCTGGACAATGGCTCTTGCCGCAACATGGTCGGGATGAACCTGATATGCTTCCAGAGCCTCGGCACTGTCAAACTCGGAATACAGTGCATAGTCTGCATCTCCCTGATAGGTGGGGCACACTTCCAGCCACTGAAGGCCGGGGATCACACCCACCAAAGACTCCAGCGCCTGTGCAATTTCCTGGATGGCAGCCTGCTTGTCGCAGTCCTCTCGCAGATTACAGATGACAATATGTTTCACCATAATAATGATATACCTCCGGCGGAAAACCGGGGCCAACATGAGTCAGCCCCGGTTTCTATGCAGGGATTACTCCTCAACAGGTGCCTCTTCCTCGTCGTTCAGAAGGGCACGGATGGACAGGGAGATACGCTTGTTCTCAGCGTCAACATCGATGATCTTGACGGTGACTTCCTGGCCTTCGCTCAGTACATCCTCAGGCTTGCCAATGCGGCGATCAGCAATCTGAGAAATGTGAATCAGGCCGTCCACGCCGGGCAGCAGCTCAGCAAATGCGCCGAAGGTCATGAGCTTCACGATCTTAGCGGGAGCCACATCACCCACGGAGAACTTCTCCATGAACTGATTCCAGGGATTCATCTCGGCAGTCTTATAGCCCAGAGAGATCTTACGCTTCTCAGCGTCGAAGGAGATGACATAGACATCGATCTCGTCGCCAACCTTCACAACCTCAGCAGGGTTCTTGATGCGGTTCCAGGACAGCTCGGAAACATGAACCATGCCGTCCACGCCGCCGATGTCAACGAAAGCACCGTAGGAAGTCAGGGACTTCACAACGCCATGGTACTTGTTGCCCTCTGCGATCTCGCTCCAGATCTTCTCAGCAGCGGCCTTGCGAGCCTCAGAAGTAACGGCACGGATGGAGCCGATCACTCTGCGGCGAGAGCGGTTGACCTCGGTGATCTTCATCTTCACGGTCTTGCCAACCATGCCGGCCATATCGCCGCCCTTGGCAATGCCGGACTGGGAAGCGGGGATGAACACACGGATGCCCTTGACATTTGCCACCAGGCCGCCCTTGTTCTCCTCGGTGATGTTGCCTTCCACAACGGTCTTGTTCTCACAAGCCTCGTTGATGTCGTCCCAAACCTTCAGGCCGTCCAGCTTCTTCTTGCTCAGCTGGCAGGTGCCTTCCTGGTCGTTCACGCGAACGACAAAGACCTCGATCTCATCGCCAACCTTCAGAATATCCTCGGGCTTTACGGAAGGATCGTTGCTGACTTCGTCACAGGGAATATAGCCTGCGTGCTTGGTGCCCAGATCGACCTGAACCTCAGTGGTGCCGATATGGGTAACGACACCCATAACCTTATCTCCTGTATTTAAAGTCTTGATGGACTGCTCCAGCAGTTCCTCAAAGGACTGCTCCTGAACTGCCTCGACATTTTTAATTTCGCTCATAGTGTTGTTGACCTCCTTTATTATCCACGCCGGCGTTGACGCGCCTGCCGTGATTCCAACATTTGGAACGCCGCTGAAGAAACCGGGCTCTAAATCCCGTGCCTCCTCCACCAGAGTAACTCTGGAGCAGTGTTCCCGGCAAATTGCAGCGAGGCGGCTTGTGTTGGAACTTTTCGGATCTCCCACAACGACCATGGCCTGACAGACTTCTGACATTTGTGCCGCTTCTTTTTGCCGATATTCTGTTGCTCTGCATATTGTATCAGATATTTTCAAGTTAGTAAACTGTTTTTTTGCGATTTCAACACAAAAATTCCACAAATTTGCTGTGAGGGTTGTTTGGCAAACCATACAAATCGGCAAGTCAGCAGGAATTTCCGGTTTTTGAGCCCACGCCAGAAGTTCTTCTCCCGATTCCACAACTACGCTGTGCTCGCTCCAGCTGGCGATGCCCTGAACCTCCGGATGGCTTTTGGTTCCTACGATCACCGGGACCCGGCCTTCCTCCTCCGCTTTGCGCACCAGCTCATGGATCCGCTCCACAAAGGGGCAGGTGGCATTTTCCACATGCACCGGCATTTTGCCCAGGGCCTGCTCTGTTTCTTTTGGTATTCCGTGGGCTCTTACAATCACGGTTTCCCCGGTCTGCGCCTGCTCCGGCTTTTCAATTACCCGGACACCCATGGAAGCGAACCGCTCCACCACATGGCGATTGTGGATAATGGGGCCCAGGGTACAGACCTTCTTTCCGGAGGCTGCGGCCTGCTCTACCATTTTGACCGCCCGGTCTACTCCGAAGCAGAAGCCGGCATATTTGCCGACCGTAATGCTCATAGGGCGATCCGCTCCCGGATAATGGATTCCATCGCCGCCACAGACTGTTCCAGATTCAGCTCGGAGGTATCCAGAAGAAGGGCATCCTTTGCCTGCTTCAAAGGGGCAATGGTTCTAGTCATGTCCTGCTGGTCCCGTTCTTTGATTTCTTTCAGGACGGTCTCATACTTGGCCTCCACCGCCTTCTCCTGCAACTCTTTAAACCGGCGCTCTGCCCGCACCTCCGCAGAAGCCGTGAGATAGATCTTCACATCGGCTTTGGGAAGCACTACGGTCCCGATATCCCGGCCATCCATAATGACATTATGTGTTCTCGCCACATCTCGCTGCATATCCAGAAGGAATGTGCGGACACAGCTCAGCGCAGAAATCTGAGAGGCGATTCTAGACATCTCAGGGGTGCGGATCTCCCCGGACACATCCCGTCCGTTGAGAATCATGTGCTGCACACCCTCTTCATCATATGTAATCTCCAGATTTACATCATCCAGCAGGCGCAGAACGCCGTCTGCATCCTTAGGCCCAATGCCCATGAGGTCCATATGATATCCCACCGTGCGATAAATCGCCCCGGTATCCACATAGACAAATCCCAGTTTCTTTGCCAGGAGCTTTGCCATGGTGCTCTTGCCTGCACCGGCAGGACCATCAATGGCTATACTATAAACACGCTTTACGTTCATAATTTCACCCTTTTTGCATTAAAGTATGCTCTATTATATAACATCTGGTGACATTTGTCAAACTTCCTGTGCAGCCGCAAAGGCAGTTGACCAGGCAATTTGCAGGTTAAATCCTCCGGTATAGGCATCGCAGTCCAGGATTTCACCGGCAAAATGCAGGCCCGGCACCAGTTTTGAGGCCATGGTTTTTGGATCGACCTCCCCCGTTTTTACGCCGCCGGAAGTAATGATCGCCTCCTTCACCGGGCGCTTTCCGGTGATCGTAAGACGGAACCCCTTGAGCGTCTGCACCAGATTGTGCCGCTGCTGCCGGGTCAGGGAATTTGCTTCCATTTCTCCGTCGATCTGCGCCCGCTCCAGCACCACAGGGATCATCGACCGGGGCAGCAGGTCCGTCATGGCATTGGACATGGAGCGGTTTTTATACATCTCCAAATCCCTGAGAACCCGGTCATCCAGTTTTCCTTCCTCCAGGGCAGGTTTGATGTCCAAAACCAGCGTATAATTTCCCGGCTTTCCCATGTGGGCGCTGGCGCTGAGCACCGTGGGGCCGGAAACGCCGAAATGCGTAAAGAGCAATTCTCCAAAATCCTTATACACACACTTCCCCTTGGGGTCCAGAAGCTTTACCGCCACATTTCGCAGGGCCAGGCCCTGCATCCTGAGGCAATCCTCCCCTTCCGTTTCCAAGGGTACCAGAGACCCCACAGGCTTCACAATGGTATGTCCCAGAGAGGCAGCCATCTCATAGCCGTCTCCCGTTGAGCCTGTGGCCGGGTAGGAACAGCCTCCCGTGGCCAAAATTACCTTGGGGGATTCAAAGATCTGATGCTCCGTTTCTACCCCGCATACCTTCCCGTCTGCACAGCAGATCTTTTTGACCCGCTGCCTGACAATGGTGACCTTTGCTTTTTCCAGAGCGTGGTCCAAGGCTGTCTGGATGCTCAAAGCACTGTCAGACTGGGGAAACACCCGGTTTCCCCGTTCAGTCTTTAAGGGGCAGCCCATGGCCTCAAAAAACTCCATGGTCTGTTCCGGAGGAAATGCCGTCACTGCGCTGAACAAAAATCGTCCGTTTCTCGGAACATTTTGCAGCACTTCCTGCGCCGTGCAGTTGTTGGTCACATTGCAGCGGCCTTTTCCGGTGATCCGCAGTTTTTTACCAAGCCGGTCATTTCGCTCCAGAAGAAGCACCTGCTTTCCTTTGTTCCCGGCTGTAATCGCCGCAAACATTCCGGCAGGTCCGCCGCCAATCACAATCACATCATACATGCTCTATGTACCTCTTTGTTATTTTCCATCCTGTTTTAAAGCCGCAATCTCCGCAGGAGTCAAATTCCGCCATGTGCCGGGAGCCAGCTTCCCCAGCTCCAGCCTGCCCTCTGCAATCCGAAGAAGACGCACTACCTTCAGGCCGGCCTGGGCGCACATGCGGCGCACCTGGCGGTTTCTTCCTTCATGGATGGTCACCTCCAGGCAGGCCTTCTGCCCGTCCGCCCAGCGGAGTTTGATTTCCGGCTTGGCAATGGTATAGCCGTCCAGGGTGATCTGCCGTCCCAGCGCCGTTTCCTTCCCCGGCGCAAACTCCCGAACCCAGACCAAATAGCGTTTATCCACCTGGCTTTTGGGATGGGCCACATCCTGAGAAAAAGCGCCGTCATTGGTAAAGAGCAGCAGCCCCTCAGAGTCCATATCCAACCTTCCGATGGGCCACACACGCTGTCCGCAGTCTGCAACCAGCTGGGCTGCATTGGGTCTTCCCTTCTCGTCAGACAAGGTGGTGACCACCCCCCGGGGCTTATGCAGCATAATGTACACATATCCCCCGTGGGCGGGAAGCGGCTTCCCGTCCACGAAAATTTCGTCTGTATCCGGATCTGCGCACTGGCCCAAAGTGGCAACTGCGCCATTGACCAGGACCTTTCCGGCTGTAATCATTTCTTCTGCTCTCCGCCGGGAAGCCACGCCCCGGGCAGAGAGAATTTTCTGTAATCGGTCTTTCATTGGCCGCCTCCAAAAATACCATGCAATAAACTTGATTTTCCCGGTTTCCTGCTTTGCTCCACGGTATTCCCATAGGATACCCTGATCTTTCCCACAGGCTTCCCCTCCACCAAAATGTGAACAAATCCTGCGTCATCTCCCGCTCTGACGGGAGCATAGATAAAGCCGGGTCCGGATAATAAATAGCGGACATTCTCCGACTCTGCCAGCGGATACTGAAAGTCTTCTTCTGATAGGATTTGTGTGGTCTGTGCGTCACCCGATATCACCACCACATTGCCGATGCAATCGCCCTTTTTCACAATGGTCTTAGTTTCATATTCCTTAAAGCCCATGTTTAAAAGCGCTGTGTGGTCGTTCCAGTCATCGGGCGCATGAATGGTCACCGCCACCAGCCGCCGGCCATCTTTTCTGGCGGAGGATACCAAAATCCGCCCTGCGGCTTTGGTATACCCGGTCTTTACCCCGTCTGCACCTTCATATCGCCACAGAAGCTTGTTGTGGTTCGTAAGGTGCCGCTGCCCCACCTGCACGGTCTTTGTGGAGACGGTTTTCGCAAAAATTTCATTTTCCATTGCATAGGCAGTGAGTTTTGCCAGATCCTCCGCAGTGGAATAGTGGTTTTCATTGTCCAAACCGTTTGGATTTTCAAAGTGGGTATTTTCCAGCCCCAGCCGTCTGGCCTCATCATTCATAAGGGACACGAACCCTTCCACCGTACCGCCGCAATAGATGGCCAGCGCCACCGCCGCATCATTGCCGGAATGGAGCATAAGACCATAGAGAAGCTCCTGAACGGTGAGAACTTCTCCCTCTTGCAGGTACATGGAGGACCCTTCAATGCCAACCGCCTCCGGCATAATCTGGACCCGGTCCAGAACATTGCACTGTTCACAGACCACAAGGGCCGTCATGATTTTGGTGGTACTGGCAATCAGGCTCTTTTCCCGGGGACTTTTTTCATAAATGACCCGCCCCGAATCGGCATCTATCAAAATGGCGCTTCTGGCAGAAATCGCCTCTACCCTGGGGACAGCGGAAAACAAAAGGACAACCGCGGCCAGGGCCGCAGCCGCCCGAATGTGTGTTTTTTTCATTTTGCATCACCGGAGATAGTTTCCCCGGGACACTGCGGATTATGCAGCCCGATTATGCTTTTTTGTTGTCGAAGTAAGAAACGATCCGGTCCAGAACATCCGGCACCATTTCCAGTGCACGGTCCGCCGTAGTGCTGGGTGCTGCGGTAACGGGAAGCAGGCGCACAGATTCCCCTTTGATAATTAAAAATGCAATGGGGACGATCTTGGCTCCCACGCCGGCACCACCGCCAAAGGGATAGTTTGGCCGGTTGTTGGACTTGGTGGAAAAATCAGAACCGCCACCGCCCACACCATAGCTGACCTTGCAAACCGGCAAAATGGTGACACCATCCGGTGTGGTAATGGGATCGCCCACCACAGAATTTACATCCATCAGCTCTTTTACCTTCTGCAAAGTGGCTTGCAACATATCAGGAAGATTATGGCTCATACTTCAGCACCGCCTTTTTCATTTTGTTGTCGATAGATTTTCAGGGCCCGCCATCCGTATCGGATCATGATGAGCAGCAGACGGGCAGGACAAACAACGATTTCGGCATCTACATAAACTTCTGTAGACTCCGCCGAAAAATCGCAGAACACCTGCACATTTTCCTTCCGAATTCGGAAGGCGTTGTGCATCATGGGCATGACCGCCTCAAGAACACCGCAGGCATTTCCATACACAATTGCAAGATCACAGGGATCATCTCCCCCCAGATTCACCAGAAGTTCCAGCCTTCGCATGAGAATACTCCGGCGGACATCCCCCAGAAATTTCCATCCCAAGGGTGCATATGGAAGTAACATGCGAAGGCTCCCGCCTCTGCGCTCTTCCTGCTTTTCCTTTGGCTGCATTTTTGGTTTATCTGTCTTGCTTTTTCCTGGGTTTGGGTCGGTTTTTTTCTTCTTTTCAGGGTGCTTCTCCGGAAGCAGCTGCCAGCGAACCGGGCCCAGAATCAATTTCAAAAGAAATCCTTCCGCACTGTATCGCAAACGAACTCCCACCGGCAAAAGCAGAGCAAGGAACAAAAGGCCCAGAATCCCCAAAAGAATATAAAGGATCACAAGAAGAACATTCATTGTTCTTTCTCCTGAGGAGCGGCTTCTTCCAGCGTCATTTGCTCTTGCACTCCCAGGTCTGCCAGCTGCAATGCAGGAAGCTCGTCCAGACTGGACAGGCCGAAGGTTCTCAGAAAGTCCGGCGTCGTCTTGTACTGGATGGGTCGGCCCGGCACATTCAGCCGCCCGGCCTCCTCGATGAGCTTCTTATTCAGCAGGGCATTGACGGAATAACCGCTGTCCACGCCACGAATCTGCTCCACCATGGCCTTTGTGGCAGGCTGATAGTAGGCAATGATGGTCAGGGTCTCCAGCTGGGAAGCGGAGAGCTTAGGCGGTTTCCGGGTCTCAAGGGCCCGGGCCACATATTCTCCCTGTTCTCCCGCAGAGCACATCTGGAACGCATCATCCAGACGGACGATCCGGATGCCCCGCCGCTCAAAGCTCAGCCTGTCCATCAGCCGAATGGCGGCCTGCCGAACATCCGTGGGGTCCCACCCCAGGGCGTGGCTCAATCGCTTCACCTCCACAGGTTCTCCTGCGGCAAAAAGCACTGCCTCTATGGCACGCTCCAAGTCTTCTGAATCCATGTTAGTCCGTCTCCTTTCTCATTGCTTCCTCCGGCGTTTTTATCAGCTCCAAAGAGGGATTATCACCGGTTCCGTCATCATCCAAACTTACGGAGCTTGTCCGGCACAGCTCCAAAACAGCCAAAAAGGTTGCCACGATCTCCGAGCGGCTGCGGCAGCCATGAAACAGCTGGCGCAATCGCATCACGCCATTGAGAACCAGCCGTTTTATGACCTCCTTGGCCTTCTTGGTCACCGGGAACGGCTCCTTGCCAACAATTCCCTGGAAACTGGATGCAGGCGGCGGCAGCTGGCGGCGGTTGCGCTCTGCGGCCGTAGCCAGAGCCCTCAGCAGATCTTCCGGCTCATGCTGATACCGGTAGGTCCGTTCCTTTTTTAGCGGCTCCGGATCCTTAATAAACAGATTGCATCCAATTTCATTTCGGACTTCCAGAAACTTCACCGCTTCTCTGATTTGGTCCAGCACTTCCTTCCGCTTGCGCTCCACCAGGGACTGACGCAGCAGTTCCATTTCACTTTCTGCCTCAGCCTGCTCCGCAGCTGACAAAAGCATCTTTGTCTTAATGAGCATCAAGTGGGACGCCATGGTGATAAACTCGCTGGCGATCTCCATATCCAGGCGTTTCATTTCCTCCAGGTAGGCCAGATATTGCTCCAGGATCGCCGCAATGCTCACATCCTGAATTTCTATTTTATTTTTGTTCAGAAGCAGTAATATGACATCCAGAGGCCCGTTGAAATCTTCCATTTCCTGGGTCTTGGTACGGATAATACCTTCCAGATGATAATTGGGTTCGTTCATGAAATACTCCTACGATTCAGGAAATTTAACCGGGTAAGAGCCACAGGCAGATGGTCTGCAGCTGTTCAATCAGTCCGTTGCGCATCCAGTTCAGAGGACCATCCAGGATCCCGGTGTAAAGAAGAATGGCCATCACCAGAAATCCATACCGCTCATAGTGCAAAATCCAGAAGAATTTGTCTTCAGGAAGGAAAGAAAACAGGATCTTGGAACCGTCCAGCGGCGGAATCGGGATCAGGTTGAACACAGCCAAGGTGGCATTCAGAATCACCATATACCACAAAAAATAAGATACATAGCCAACCCAAATGGGCAGTGCATGAGACATCCCTGCCAGATTCAGGATCATCAAAAACAACACCGAGAAAAAGCACAGGACAATATTAGACACAGGACCTGCCAAAGAAGTCACGATGGTCCCGGCCCTTACATTGCGGAACCTCTGAAAGTTCACAGGCACAGGCTTGGCCCAGCCAAAGCGGACCACCAGCATACACAGCATTCCCATGAGGTCCAGATGGCGAAGAGGATTCAGTGTCAATCGTCCGCACCGCTTTGCGGTGTCGTCCCCCATCATATATGCGGCAAGTCCGTGGCTTACCTCGTGCACGGTGATGCTGATCAGGCTGGCCGCCACCGCAATGAGGATTTCCAGCATTTTTTCGTACTGCAACTGGCTGAGCCAGCTCTGAAAACCATTCATATGCAATCTCCATTATCCCCTGACAGGGCAAACCCCCGCAGTTTAATTTTGTATAGTATATCACAAGTTATACCCCGGCGCAAGGGTAATATAACCCCTTCCAGTTACATAGAGTGTTTCATACAACTGGTATATGAGGTGGAAGATATGGAATACACGGCCAACCAAATCACGATCCGGGGGACGCTCTTCCGGCTGCCCGAACTCTCCCACGAAAATCACGGCAAGCAGTTTTACCGTTTTTTGCTGGAAGTCCCCCGCCTTTCCGGCACTGTGGATCTGCTCCCTGTTGTGGTACGGGAGGATGTGCTGAACCAGGTGGACTTATCCGGCGGAATGTCTCTGACGGTTCAGGGGCAGATCCGTTCCCACAACAACCACAACCCAACCGGACAGCGGCTCCTTATTTTTGTTTATGCCACATCCGTTGAGGCCTGTGACGAAGAACCCGTCAATGAGGTTTGTCTGACCGGCGCTCTGTGCAAACCTCCTGTTTTTCGCAAAACCCCTCTGGGGCGTGAAATCTGCGACATCATGCTGGCCGTTCCCAGAGCATATCGCAGGTCAGACTATCTGCCCTGCATCCTTTGGGGAAGAACCGCACAGGAACTCTCTCAGCTTACTGTAGGAGACTCTATCACACTCTCAGGAAGGATGCAGAGCCGGCAATACCGGAAAGTGACACCTGAAGGCGAAGAAATCAGAACGGCTTACGAAATTTCGGCCCTTTGTGCCTCCTCTACATAGGGAATCTGTTTTAAAAGGGCCGTTTCAGCTCAGAGACTGAAACGGCCCTTTTTCAGTTATGCCAGTGCACTCTGGGTTTTGTAAAGTTCGGCATACAGGCCGCCCTTTTCCAGAAGCTCCTTATGAGTGCCCTCTTCCTTGATGACACCATCTGCAATGGAGATGATGCGGGAAGCCATCCGAATGGTAGACAGACGGTGGGCAATAATCAGGGTGGTCCGACCCTTGGACAAGTTATCAAACGCTCTCTGAATCTTTGCCTCTGTCACGGAATCCAGGGCAGAGGTCGCCTCATCCAAAATCAGGATCGGGGGATTCTTGAGAAAAATCCGGGCAATGGAAATTCTCTGCTTCTGCCCGCCGGACAGCAATGTGCCCCGTTCTCCTACATAGGTATCCAAGCCGTCGGGCATTGCCAGAATGTCTTCATAGATATCTGACTTCT
>JARIBV010000059.1 GCA_029257335.1 Faecousia sp. | reverse complement strand
GTAGAATTTTCTTTCGTCTATCGTTTCGCATTCGTACTTTCCGACCTTCTTTGGGTACTACTTTACTGCTGAATTTTGAGATCATGGTGTTAAACAGGAACAAAATAACAATATCAAATAGGCCCTTGTTGGTGCCGATCAGCAACCATCTCAAAATCTCCAGTACAATGCAGCTAATATACAGCACTTTATACCTTTTGGAGAGATTTTTTAGATTATTAATGCCGTTAACATAGGCGTAAATAAAAATCGGCGCACCTAGGATGGTGATATAGTTGAAGAGAGAGCTTGATTCCATCTCCATTTTTGCCATATAGGCATCTCCGGGGTCAGAAAGCACCTTAATCAACGCGTCTAGTATATTAGATGCACCCACAACAGACAGATTTCTGATCATCGCTACAGAATTAAACACGAACAAGATAACAATTGCCGAATTCAGTGTACTTTTATTGCCATGCCGATTCTCAGAAGAATGGGATTGGGGTACCGCTTCTTTCGTATGGTTTGCCAAGATCGCACCCAGGTAAAAAGCTACAATATAAACTGTTACAAGCACAATCAGTTCTATCGGATTGTTTACTCCATATTCAACCGGTGACCAGAAAAACAGCAGAAGCGTCACAAACATATAGCAACACAAAAGAAGGACATATTTTCTGATCTGTTCATTCTTCATGGCATTTCCCCCACTGCTGTTTGTATTGCATACTGAATTCTTTCCAAAGTTTTCTCTACGCTGAAATATTCCACTGCGATTTCCCGTGCATGTTCAATTCTATTTTGGCACTGCTGCTGATCGGAGAGTCCGTTTTCGATACTTTGGGCTATCTGTTTCGCATCTTCGGTATGAATTACGATTGCGGTCTCCGTGGATTCCAGAAATTCAACGGTGGATGAATACCGGGGACCAATTACCAAAATCGGTCTGCCCGAAATCAGAAGCTCCGGTGTTTTTGTACTAATTGCGGTTTCCAGAATGGTCTTCCATCTTTTCTTGAAGGATTCCACATGAAGTAAGATTCCGGACTTTTCCATTACCCGTTCCACGACTTCCTTATCAATGGCACCGTGAAGTGTACAACAGGAATAGCTGTGAATCTGTGCAAGAATCTTATTCGAAAACTGGCTCCTTGTATAAAGGTTAAGATGGAACCGTTCCCGTTCTCTGTTGAGGCACTCAAGGGCTTCACACAGGCAAAAAATCGTATCGATCCGGTTAATACCGAGATTACCTATATAGGAAATCTGAAACGGCTCTCGGTGCTCATAGGGACGGTAGTGCGTTTGGGCTGACACCGCATTCATTGCCACTACATAGGGCTTTTCGCCGAATCTTGCAATGGTTGCCCGCTTCATTGCCTCACCAATGGCAACAATACAACCAGATGCTTCATAGGCAGCCGCAAAGCATTTCTGCATTCTGCACTGATAAGCAGCCATAGAAATAGGAAAATATTTTTTTTTGGTGAAGTAATCATCACCGATGTGCATCACCAGCGGAATCCGGTATCGCTTACATAGTGTTATTACCATTTCGTACTCGGCCGCAATATTTCCGGCGCTAAAGAACATGCAGTCTGGGCTAAATTCCTGAATCCAGGCATTCAGTTCCGGAGTATCCCATCTGTTTTTTCTCCATACGCCGTCGCGGACTAGCGTCATGTAATCCTTTACAAAGTAGGGAATTTTTTTCGCTGATGCAGTCAGAGTAGGCGCAGCTACCTTTGTTTCCGCGAAAATCTGCCGCTGAGAGATAGGATGGCCGTTCTGGCACGCATTTTTAAGCATGGCAGTCTCTGAAATCCGAAAAAAATGTGCACAAAGCGAAAAATCAGTCTCCATATCCGATACATAAATCTGTGCCAGATTCTCTGCCTCAGTGCCTGAGAAGAACATCGCAAGTGTACGGCCATTTGCACTTTTATAGGACATTGGATTGTGTTGAAAAATCAGGATTTTTGTACTTTTTTTCATTCTTACAGAACCTCTCTTTTTCTAATATACAGATAACGTTCTGAAATTGTTAAAGCCATGGTGGAAAATGGTAAAATGTCTTGCCATTTTTCGCCTGATTTATGACAAAATCCGTAAAGAGTTTGCTATCGGGAATGGTCTCTATAATCAATTCTCCACAATCATAGCTCTGAATCAGATGATTTTTCCGCAGCACATATCCGCTGTGATAGGAGGCGAAATACTTATGCCATTTTCCATCCCTGCATCTGACCGTCAGGTCTGCAAGCTTTTCGCTACCGCTGTAGACTGTGTAATCAATCAATTTGTACCAGTTATGGATAGGCCATTCCGTATCCATATAGTCCTCTGCCACATGTAGCAGCGTATCTGCCTGCCAAACATGAACGCCTAAATACAAAACCTTTGCGTGCTTCTCCACGCAGAATCCCCAAGCGGAATTTTTGCCGTGGGCCAGATCAGACTCCAACTCCTTTTCCATCATTTTCTCAGCATATCTACCGTTGGCAGACAAAGAATTGAACGGGAACCGACTTCTAACCGTTCCTTTCATTTTAAGAAACACAAATGGCAGAAGACCAGTCCAGATTTTGCTTCTTTTCATGTCGTAAACCAGTCGGCCAGCTTCATTTCGAACCAGTTCACAGGGAAACACTGGAAATACCACTGTTCCTTCTGGACCAACCAGCTTTTGCAATGACTGTAAAATCTGCATTGGAGAGGCATTTAGGCACCTCATTCCGCCCATACTAGAGTGGACGATGACAATATCACCAGCTCCGATGCCAGTGGTCTTCAGTACAGTTTCAAACTGATCCAGAGAGACTGTTTTTTCCATCGGCGCTGTATAGTCAATCTGTTTTTTGATTTTTTCCTTATTTTTATTTCGATCCAGCATCAGACGGGCAGCTACTTCTGCCACGGGAATGTGTTCTAAGATCTTTTCAATATTATGATTCATTTTTTTCCTCATTACATTCTGGAATCATAGGCAGTCCATGTCCTGGAAATACAATTCGATTTACCCGGTATTGCGCATCAGGCAAAATCTTCCTTCCTGCGTGTTCAATCACATCGCCCAGCCAGCCATCTCCTGTGAAGGTCAAGCTATGGTCGATAGTTATAACTACACTTCCCGGCGAATGGACATCCACCGTTTGCATATGAATTTCCAGCTCATGGAATTTCAAAACAAGTCTGTTCTGAAATGTCTGATCTGCATAACAAACATATTGTGGATCGATTATCTTATGAATCCGTCGGCGCTCCTCAATGGGTCGGAAAATAAACAGCCTATCATAAAATCTAGCCTTGTTTGTCTTAGGGGACCGGATCAGCCCCGAGCAGATTTGTGAGCAGACAACCCGACAGTTCCACCGCTGGCGGAGCTGATTCACGCCCGCAATATGGTCATAATGCTCATGGGTCAGCAGGATCAGAATCTCCTGCGGAGCAATCTGTTCCAGTGCTTCTAAAATTCTTGGCTCATAGGATGGATCAATCACTACTGCATCTGCACCACAGCAGATCAGATAACAATTCTGATCGATGTGCTGTTCCTTGATGCATACTATGTGCAGACCATTGCAGAAATAGTTCATAAAAATCTGATTACTTTAGAGAGCCAATTAGATTCTGGATGCTCTCAAAGGAGACGAAGTTCTCAGGAATGATCTGCATGCCGTCAATAGTGATATTGAAAGTGCTCTCCAGCTCGCCAATCAGGGAGACAACATCCAACGAGTCCAGAAAACCGTCTTCAATAAAATTATCGCTGCCCTCGAAGTCGTATTCAGGGTGAATCTGTTCCAGAATTTTCTTAATCTTATCCATGTTAAAAACTCCTTTTTTAATCTTTGACTGATATAGTAAGTGTTCTGCCACCGCTGACAAATCCCATTTTTTCATACAGCCCAACGGCTGCGGGATTCTCATTTTCCACCCACAGGGAGTAGAACAGTCCTTCGGATGCTCCGGCCAGTGCCGTCTGCATCAGCATTTTGCCGTATCCTCTACCTCTTGCAGCCTCAACGGTGCCCACCTGATAAATATAGCGGGTCTTTTTTCCGGTGACCTCCATCAGAAGAAACGAGACCACATGTCCCGCCTCCCGGATCACCCAGGCACATTCCTGCTCGGTCAGTTGTTCCATCTGTTCCATCGTGGGCAGGTGTGAAATTTTCGTATCGAACAGTCTGTGTAGCAACTGATAAATCTCCGGGCAGTCCTCCCGCGACGCCGGCTGTACCGGCTCCGTGCCCAGATTCTCCGCGGGGGGCAAATCTCCCTTCCGGCGGTAAACCAGATAGCTCAGGGTCCGCAGGTGCTTCCAGCCGGAATCAGCAGGCACCTGAGCCTGTTCGGTTCCTCTGGTAATCTGCTCGAGAACCATGGTGCTGCCGGGCAGTCTATCCAGATGGCAAAGAAGCTCCTGTACCGCCTGGGCATCGTCTGCATAATAGTAAACCCGTCTGAAATCCTGCTCCGGCACAAGGATTGCAAGGGCGTGTGCTTCCTTCAGAACCTGGCAGCCCTGCTGCTGCACCAGATTCTGCAGGGAGGAAAGCGCAGCCGAAGAATTCGTATATCTTGGCTGTCTCCAGTTGCGCTCTTGAAAAAAGTCCTCTGTCAGTTCCCAGTTGATCATAAACAGTTTTCCTTCAGGTACAGGCGGTCGATCTTGCCGTTGGGATTGCGGGGCAGTTCCTCAAAATACCTGTAAACGGTGGGCACCATGTACTTGGGCAGTGCCGTGCCGATCTTCCTGCGGAAGTCTGCGGCGGTCAGCTCCACGGGGTTTTCGTAGAATAGGACGATTTCCTTCTTGGCATAATCGTATACGATGCAGCCATTCTTGACTAGGGCCAGTGTATTGACCACAATGTGCTCGATTTCCGTCAGCTCGATGCGGTAGCCGGAGTGCTTGACCAGGGTATCCTTTCTGCCGCGGAAGAGGATATTGCCGTCTTCATTGACGCAGGCAATATCGCCAGTTCGGTAGATGATTTCCGGATAGGAGTGGTTGAGGGGATTCTGAACGAAGGCAGCCGCTGTCTTTTCGGGGTTATTATAGTAGCCCATAGCCAGAGAAGTACCGCGGACACAAAGCTCACCTTCCTCGCCAATTTTGGCCAACTGGTCCTCCTCATTCAGGATCAGAATATCAGTGTTTTTGCAGGCTCGGCCGATGGGAATAGGCTGATCATCGCTAAGAGGCTCATTCATAATATAGTAGGTACAGTCTAGCGTAATCTCAATAGGGCCATACATATTGACGAACTGCGCCTGAGGTAGCGCTCTCCTCCAGATATTACACTGCTTGGTGGGGAACACCTCTCCGGCAAACCAGACAAGGTGCAAAGAAGGTAGCTTCACCTCATTCAGCAGGCCCTTATTAGCGATGTTGACCATAATAGTAGGCACCCAGAAAATGAAGCTGACATGATGCTTGTTGAGAAGCTCCAAAATTCGTACAGGGAAGGCAGCATACATCTCGGGGATTAGAACCATAGTTGCCCCTCGAGCAATCAGCAGGCACAGCTCATAGCTGTAAATATCAAAAATCACGGGAGATAGACACCCGATAATCTCGTAATCAGTAAATGGCATTGTCTCGAAGGACCAATCCATAAAATCAATGAAACTTCTGTGGTTGAGGATGACGCCCTTAGGGGTGCCGGTGGAACCAGAGGTATTGATGATACACAGGGGGTCAGTATCAATCAGATGTTCGTTATGAACACACTCCATTGAAATATCCTGGTCAAAGTCAACAGTGTCCACAAAGATGACTCTGTCACGGTTGACAAACTGGCTGATTATCTTGTAATTTGCCTCATCAGTAATGATTGCGCTAGGCTTAATCAAATCGATAATAGAACTAATTCTCATAGCAGGTGTTTTAACGTCTAGATTCATGTACGCATTTCCGCTGATGATGATGCCTAGGTCTGAGATAATACACTCTGCGCACTTGGGCAGATAAACTGCGATGGGTGTCTTTTGAACGCTGGGCAGCTTGCTGCGGATTTCCCGATTTATGATCAAGGCTTCTTTTTTAAGCTCTTGGAATGTGACTTCTCGTTTCTTAGAAATGATGGCAGTCCGATCGGGATATCGCTCTGCCGTCTGCCAAAAAAATTCCATAATATTATGTTTCATTCTTAATCCTCCATGTTTGTAAATCTGATGGTTTTTCCATCAATATGCTTCAGACTCTGACCAGTAAAGTAAAGTTCCTCGAGATGATTGCCAGGGAACTGAATATTCCCAAATTGGAACAACCAGATGGGCCAGAAATCTTTTTTCTCCTGGTAAATATCCTGGACCTCACCAGTTTTGCAAACTTGGATGATATGGCTATAACGATCCTGAATACCAGCACCTAACTTATAGGTGGTACGGTACTTCCACTTGGACAGCGTGCTATCCGGTTCGACCGTTGTTGCAAAATAGTAGGCATCCTGTGTCTCTGTGCCAAAGATGCAGGAGCCAGGTATCTGACAGCACTGCTCCACCGAGACACATTGGTTGCCATTAAGTTTTACACGGTAGAGATAATTAGTCTCTAAGGGGGTATCCGTTGCATAGATCAACCCTTCCTCGGTGGCAAATGCCACACAGGAACGGTAGCACTGTTTCCCCCGAAGAATTGGCACCACAGATGTAAACCCCCGGTCCGCAACCCAAATACCTGACTCGTTGTCCTCATCACCAGTCAGAATATAAAACTGCTCCCGTACAACATCATACACAATATTGTGGATATGAGCAATGGCATGTGCAGGGAATTTATACACACATTCCCATTTTTCTTTCCTTCTGTATATGGCCACCGGGCCTTTCTCCCTGTTCCAGATATACTCTCCGTAGTAAATTTCCTTTTCCCCACTGGGCAAAATCGCTTCGCAGAAAGATAGCGGATTTTTCATTCCCCTGTCATAGCTGTGTTCAAGTTCAATGGCATTTTCTTTAAGATTATACAGATAAACCTTACCGTCAATGGAAATCAGCGCCCTGTTCTCATCAAGAAAAGTTGCGCAACGTGGGCCCAGACGCATTGCTCTTTCGCATATGTGACTTCTGGACAGTTTATTGCCTATCCGAATTTTCTGAAGAACCTTTGATGGTGTCCTTTTATCCAGCACATACAGAACTCCTTTTTTATATGCAAGAATTTTTTCCGCAGATATACTTAGTGCTTTTGAATCTAGGTATCCCTGTATCATATTTCTCACCAACTTTCACAGATTACTACAATTGTCTTACCGGTTTCTATAAACGATTTATACCAGAGATCAATCTCCTTGTGTATGGAATCACGATTCTTTTTCGTAATGCTTCATAACGGTACGGTATCCTATCTCAACAGTATAGTGCTGATGTAGATATTCCGTACTTCTGCATCCCATGTCATCCAAATCCGATTGAAGGGCCGCTGCTACACACCGGACAAACGCCTCAGTCTGATTACTCTTGCACCACCAACCAAAGCCGCCCATCTCTACAATACGGCCCACATCTGTGTTGGAATCTGTACAGCAGAGCACTGGTAGCTTGGCCTGCATATAGGCCAGCAGACGACTCGGAAAATTTGGAATAGTAAAGCGATAATCCAGAAAAATCATGCCCACATCGCAGCTGGCTACCATGCGGTCATAGTCTTCCTTGGGAAGAGATGCCATCAACTTGAAGTTTTCCTGTGGCTCACTCTGGGAAAACTGCTCCAGCTTTCCATATTCTGTTCCAGCGCCGACTACTAAGAAGAAGGCATCCGGGTTATCTTTCTGACTTCGGATGCAGTCGATCAAGAACGGGATACCCTGTGGTTTTCCCAGATTACCACCATACACAAACACGACCTTATCTTGGGGAATACCGTACTTCTGCCGTATGGAAATACGCTCATCAGGTGTCACAGACATATCGCTAGGCTCAATACAGTTGGGGCAGATCTCGACCTTCTCAACTTAGAGCTCTGGGTTGTGTTTCAACACAAACTCCACATTGGCAGGAGACATGCAACCAATCATGTCGGACAGGGCATAGAGCTGTTTTTCCTTCCGGCGGAACATCTTGTAAATGATGCTCTTCGGACCGGTGGTGGTCATCATGCCAAGATCTACAGCGTTCTGAGGGAAGATGTCCTTTAACAGCAGGTAGCTTCTCGCCCCGTCTCGCTTTTTAATGTAATTAACCACTCCCGCCAGGGTGATAGGAGGAGTAGAGTACATAACCAGATCGAACTTTACATCAGAAAAATATTTCTGAATGGCTTGTTTATACTGTGTTTCAATCATCAAGGTGGAAATACCTTTTTCAATTATGCCGCATTTGGTGATATTTCCAATTTTGACACGTAGCATACTTGCCCAGTGATCATTAACGCAGCTAGTAGGAAAACCGTTTCGTTTCTCGTATGCACTAACGGTATAAATATCATGTCCATATTGCCGAAATTTGCGCAACAAATCCGGATATATTGCATGCTGTTCAATGCTATTCATCCGGCCAAGAGTCAGAAATAATATATTCATCCTTATCTCTCCCTATACGCTGGGAAGAAACCATCCAGGCTATTCTTACCCTGGCTAAGCCTTTTGTAAATTTCTCGATTCCAGATTTTCTTTCCTATGTAGAAATCAAACACTGTATTTTTGGTGAATTTTAGTTTAAATTGATACAAACTGTTATCAGGACTGTTAGAGGTTCCTCCTCCATAATGGATAAGTCGATACCCATGTTCCTTCCCCCAAACTGCTGTGGCATATTTCACCACATAAGCTGGAGAGAGATGAAGATATTCCTGTAATGTTCCAGACAAATGTGCGTGAATAATATCACCAGAGGTAATATAAAACCCCGCAGCAATAATTTTGTCATCAAATACGGCTTGCACCATAATAATTTGATTTCCAAACAACTCTAAACATTTGTAAAAATACTCTTTGGGGAAATAGTAAAATTCGTCGGCTTTATCTCGATCCATAGTCGAATAATATACTTTCAAAAAGTCCTCGATTCCTGTCGGATGTTCGATTACCTTCCAGGTGACACCAGCATTTAGGGCTCGACGAATGCTTTTCCTACAGCTTTTAGAAAACTGATCTTGAACTGGATCGTCAGAATTACTCAGGTCAGTTCCCACTGTTTTTCTTAATTTCTGAACATCATAGATGCTTTTAAAATCGATGGCATTATTTGCAATAGGATGAAACCGTATAAATTCGCTTACAATATCGTGCTCCATACAGAATTTTGAGAATTCTTCCTGATACTCTCTTAAAACGCACTCACGATCTTCCTCTGTTACTGCTCCAACTAATATAGGTCCACCATACCCGTAGGGCGTTGAAATATCGTAATATTGCTTACCTCCAACTTGAGTAGGAATTTTACGTAAGACAAACGAATTAACTACTGTTCCACGGTGCGTAATTAGCTCATATCTTTGAGGGATGCCTTCCTCAATATATTCATTTACTGCACACCACTCCGGTGTAAAATATATGTCATTTATCATTCTTGCCTCACCAAAATCTGATTTCAAATTTTAAATTAGAGATATTATACCCCATATTAACAGTTTCTTATATCTTTTGCTAAAATCAGACGATCCGTTACATAGTTATGTTTGCTATAAAAAGAAATTGCTTGTTTATTACTGAAAGATACACTCAATTCAATTTCAGAAATACATCTTCGTCGAGCCTCTTGCTCTGCCGCATCAACTAAAGCCGATCCTATCCCACTACCTTTGAAAGCATGATGAACGGCCACATATGCAATATGAAATTTTCTTCCCGTTGGAGACTGAATCGGATAAGCCCACAAATATCCAACAATCACACTATCATTGAAAGCAGCAGCAATAAACGCAGAACCATCTTTTATGTATTTCGACATATCATTCAGCTTCTTATCATAAAAGTCAAATGATATGTCTTGAGAAAAACTAGCTTGCGCTCCTATTTCCATCAAGTAGTGCAACTCGCCATAGTGAATATTTACATCTTCTGCAGTTAGCTCTCTAATTAACACGAGCATTTTCCTTCCTTTCAATGTCTAGGCTCCGCATTTTATGCTGGCTTCCTACAGTAATATCCTGCCTACAAAACACTTTCTTCACTGTCATAAATATAATTTTTACATCCGTGCAAAAGGAGATATGCCTGCTGTAATAGATATCTATCTGAAAGCGCTCGTCCCAACTTAACAAATTTCTTCCTTTCACTTGCGCAAGTCCGGTTAAACCTGGGCGAACATCATGCCGATGACGCTCTTCTTCCCTATAGTATGGGAGATAGCGCACAAGCAGTGGCCTGGGCCCCACAATAGCCATATCCCCTTTCAGAATATTCCAAAGCTCTGGTAGTTCGTCAAGGCTGGTGGAGCGCAGTAGCCGTCCAAACTTCGTGAGTCGCACATCGTCAGGCAGAAGGTTTCCGTCCTCATCTCGCTCATCCGTCATGGAGCGGAATTTATAGAGCTTGAAGATTTTTTCATCTTTTCCCGGGCGCTTCTGGCAGAAAATCACAGGGTTTCCCAGCTTGACCCGCACTAAAATTGCCACACTCAACAGCACTGGTGAAAGTACGATTAGTGCCGCGAGAGACAGCACAACATCCAGAAATCTCTTAAAAAACTTTGCGTACATATGTAATTATCCTCCCTCTCCCGCCTTACTCAAAACAGCCTCTGATAATCTCAATCACCTTATCCTGCTGCTCCGGTGTCATCTTGTTATCACTGGGCAGACACAGACCACGGTTAAAAAGATCCACGCCCACATCGGTTACACTGCCCACAATGTAAGCATTAGTTCTAGCCCTTCCGTTCCCATCTCTGGTGACAAAGCCATTCATACGGTAAATAGGCTGCATATGCATAGGCTTCCAGACAGGGCGTCCCTCGGCGTTATACTTTGCCAGCGTTTCCAAAATCTCTGTGGGGCAGGACTTGCCGTGTTCGTGGATGTACAGTGCTTTCTGTTCTCCACGCTCCTGCTTGCAGAGAAACTCCGGATCAATCAACATACAAGAAAGCCAGAAATTAGGCTCCGAGTTCTTCTTGTCATAGGGATTCATGGTGACAGGCAATCCCTTAAAGCCTTCCTTATATCGCTCATAAATGGCCTTCTTTTGGGCAATATGCTCCTCCAAATAGGGAATCTGACCACGGACCACACCGGCAATCACATTGCTCATGCGGTAGTTGTACCCCAACTCCTCATGCTGGTACCAAGGAGCATTCTCACGGCTCTGGGTGGACCACTTACGAACCTTTTTGGCGTCCTCCTCGCAGTCGGTCAGGAACATGCCGCCAGAAGAACCAGTAATGATCTTATTGCCGTTAAAGCTGATACAGTTGTAATCACCAAAGGTGCCGGTCTGCTTTCCCTTATAGGTAGCACCCAAAGACTCTGCTGCGTCCTCCACAATGAGGGCGCCGTGCTTATCTGCAATGGCTTTGATCTCGTCGATCTTGCTAGGGGTACCATAAAGGTGAGCCACCACAATGAGTCGAACCTCAGGGTAGATCTCAAATGCCTTCTCCAGTGCAACGGGGTCCATGTTCCAAGTGTCATACTCCGTATCAATAAATACAGGAATACCGCCCTCGTACACTACAGGGTTGACTGTGGCATCAAAGGTCATGTCAGAACAGAACACCCGATGGCCAAACAGTGCTCCTTTTCCAATTTCAGGCATACCATACAACTTCTCACCGGCTAATTTCATAGCGAGATGCAGGGAAGCTGTTCCTGCAGATAAGGCTACACTATACCTACAGCCAAGTTTGGCAGCAAGCAACTTTTCAACTTCGTTAATATTGACACCGATGGTAGACATCCAGTTGGTTTCAAAAGCTTCTTTCATATAGATCAACTCCTCGCCGTGCATGGTGGGAGTGGAAAGCCAGACTTTCTCAGGAAACGCTTCAAAATCCATTTAAACATTCCTCTCTATCTTCTACAATAAATAACTACTCAGTTTTTGCAGATCTCTCCGCTTTCAATGGTGGTTTTTTCCGGCACCCGGACATCTTTTGCCACGATACAGCCGCTGTCCAGGTGGGAATAGCTGCCAATCGTACTTCCGAAGCTTGCCATAGAGTTTGGGGCCAGAATGCATCCATCACCGATCTTGGCGCCGGGATTAACCGTGACCTGTGCCATGATGACAGTACCTTCTCCGATTTCCACATTACCGGAAACAATGGCGCTGGGATGAACCAGTCTAGGAATCAGAAAGCCTGCATTTTGAAGCCGCTCGATCCAGAGTGCCCGCAGCTCATTTTCACCAAAGGCAGGAAAAGCTACCGGGAACTCTCTCTGGAAGGATAGATAGTCTTCGCATCTGCCTAAAACATCGCCACCTGCCACATTGTCGTCCAGAAATGCGATTTTGCCAAACACGCCGGTCATTTTTGCAATCTCCATGACGCCGTGACCATGGCTTCCGGCCCCCAGAATCATCAGATTCAGATGCTTGGCATTTTTCTTCTCATCCAATCTACAGTAACGATCCAACCGTTTGATATCCAAAGGCACCGGCCTGATATACCGACCGAAATAACGATAAATGCTTTCCGCATCTGCACCGGTCAGTTTTGACACCGTTTCGATATTCAGATTGGTTTCCAGGCAGCGGGCCACAAAGGTACTGCGAAGTGCCTCCACAGGGGTTTCTTTTATATCCACGGAAGGACTCAATAGCTTTCTGAAGCGGCCTTCGATCCTACGGGTACTCTCCACCGCATCTGTACTGTCCGTGAACAGGTAATGGTTGCCATTCTTTTTGTCCGCGCCGCGCCGCTTCAAAATCCAGAAGATATAGTCCGTCATGGGCACTACACGCAGCTGGGCAGGGAACACAGTCAGCCTTCTGTTGCTGGTCCTGGCACTGCGGGTGATTGTGATGGAGTGATTCACAAAGTCCAGATCCTCATAGCGAAGTGCTGCAATCTCGCCCAGAGAAAGACCTGCAAACAAACCCAGGAGGTATGCCGTGCTCTCCGGCTGGTCCTGTTCAATCAGCGCACTCTGGATCCGTTCTGCTTCTGCCTCAGAGAAGGGAGGAAGGAACTTCTCCCGCTTCACAGAATCTTGCTTTGTCAGGCAGACCGGAGGACATGTGCTGACATTTGGATTTTGGGAGGCAAGAATCGAGCTATTACCGTTTGGGAAAAGTTGTTCCAGCTTAGCGGTTCGTTTGCTGACCGCTTCCTCTTGCGTTTTGCCGTAGGTATAGCCATATATAGTCCTGCCTTTTTCATCCACACTCTTTTGATAACGGGCTTCCCACCGCCCATCGGAGCGCAGATACACATTGGGTCCTATATGCATGAAATTGCCTCCACAATATTGAACGAATATATTTTATGATGGTAATAAATTCTCAAAAAACTACATTTCACGAAAATCCACTATCATTATAGGTTCAACATGTGGGAAAGTCAATAGAATCACCTGAAAAAGACATACTTTTTTGCCGAAATAAGTCTAAGACCACAGAAACAATTTATATCTTTAAAAATCATCTCGTAGAAGCCATAAATTAGTCACTTATTCGCCGTCAAAACTAGTAAAAATATCACAAGTTATTACTTAATCGCCGTCAAAAGATGTGGCTGCTTCATCAAGTTTTTTCTCTGCACTTTTCTGCATAACAGCTCCATAGTCGCAAAAGTATACTCTATACACACGGTGCCGTAAATGCCCCAGCCATGAGGTCCCATCTAAATACAGCGTCTGGCCGTTGTCCTAGCATCATCTTGGGTGATTTTTGCAAAAACAGCCACGAGTGATTCTCCCCCTGTGAGAATTACTCATGGCTGTTAAGATTTCCAGTCTTTTTATTGTACTTCCGGCAATTTTCCGCAGCTGATTTTTATAAACAGCTGCGCAGTCCGGCTTTAAGGCAGGGCATAGAAGAAAATGGCAAAAAAGTGGAGAACACTTCCCAGAACCACAAAGTAGTGGAACAAGGAGTGGAACCATTTTTTCTTGGAGCCAATGCCATACAAAATAGCACCGATGGTATAGGCAATGCCCCCCAGAAGCAGGAACCAAAAGCCGCCCGTTCCCATGGTCTGCCGCACCTGGGACAGGAAGGGCAAAATCGCCCAGCCCATGCCGATATAGCAAATCATGGAAAACACATTGTATTTATGAAGGTCAATGGCGGTCAGTGTCACCGCTACGGCCATAAGGATCCATTCCAGAGCCAGGATCCCCCACCCCAGGACGGGATTCACAGGGATCAGCGCAGAGACGGCAACCGGGGTGTAGCTTCCCGCAATCAACAGGTAGATGGTGCAGTGGTCCAGCACCTGCAGCACCTTTTTCGCCGTTCCCGGCCGCAGCCCATGATAGACACTGGACATGGTATACAGGCAGATGAGGCTGACACCGTAGGTAATGGAACCCAGGATGTCCCCTACCCCGCCATGCAGCGCACTGCGAATAATGCACAGCACCAGAGCCGCCACACCCAGACCGCCGCCTACGATGTGGGTTACCATGTTCATGATTTCTTCTCCCTTGGAATAGGTAGGGAGGATTCTGTCGGACAGTTTGATTCGTTTTGCCATAGCGGTATCACCTCAAATGAATATTACATCTTGTCTTTAAAACAAGATAACCTAATACATTAAATACACCATTTTTACAAAATTCCCCTGCGGTAACCGGTCCCGGCCCCCGCAGGGGACAACACTATTCTATGCGCTTAGTAAGCAACGCCCCAGTAGACCATCTTCTTGGCAGGCTTACCGCAGATGGGGCAGACATCGGACAGATGCTCCTGCTGGAAAGGCATACAGCGGGAGGACATGCCGGCCACTTCCTTCATCTTCATCTCGCATTCCAGCTCGCCGCACCACATGGTCTTGATGAAGCCGCCATTCTTCTCCTGAAGTTCCTTGGCCTCTTCCAAGCTGTGGGCTTCATAGATATGATCCTCCAAGTTCTTCTTTGCCTTTGCAAACATTCCCTGATGAACCAGCTCCAGCTCTCGGGCCACAGCCTGCTCCAGCTCCTCCAGCTTCACGATGGTCTTTTCTCCATCGTTGCGGCGAATCAGGACGCACTGCCCGTTTTCCAGATCACGAGGGCCGCACTCCACACGCAGGGGCACACCCTTCATTTCGTACTCGGCGCACTTCCAGCCCATGGAGTTGTCGGAATCGTCCATCTTCACCCGGAAACCGGCTGCGGCCAGACGGTCACGCAGCGCACCGGCACTTTCCAGAACGCCGGGCTTATGCTGGGCAATGGGCAGCACCACCACCTGAATGGGCGCAACCTTGGGAGGCAGCACCAGGCCGTTGTTATCGCCGTGTGTCATGATAATACCGCCAATGAGACGGGTAGACACGCCCCAGGAGGTCTGATAGGGGTTGACTCTCTGGTTGTCCTTGCTGGTAAAGGTAATATCGAATGCTTTGGCAAAGCCATCTCCAAAGTAATGGCTGGTACCGGCCTGCAACGCCTTCCGGTCATGCATCATGCATTCAATGGTATAGGTAGCCTCTGCGCCGTTGAACTTCTCTTTGTCGGTTTTCTGACCGCGGGTAACAGGCATTGCCAGAACATTCTCGCAGAAATCAGCGTAAATATTCAGAATCTGCTCCGTAAAGTCCTTGGCCTCCTGGGCAGTGGCATGCATGGTGTGGCCCTCCTGCCACAGGAACTCCCGATGGCGCAGGAAGGGGCGGCTGGTCTTCTCCCAGCGCAGAACGCTGCACCACTGGTTATACTTCATCGGCAGATCCCGATGGGACTGAATCACATTTTTAAAATGCTCACAGAAGAGAGTCTCAGAAGTGGGCCGGATGCAATAGCGCTCCTCCAGCTTCTCTGCTCCGCCATAGGTGACCCATGCGCACTCGGGGGCAAAGCCTTCCACATGGTCCTTCTCCTTTTGCAGGAGGGATTCAGGGATCAGCATGGGCATATATACATTCTCCACGCCTGCCTTTTTGAACTCCGCATCCATGATGTGCTGGATGTTCTCCCAGATGGCATATCCATAGGGGCGGTGAATGAAGAGGCCCTTTACAGAAGAATAGTCAATGAGCTGCGCTTTCTTGCACACATCGGTAAACCACTGTGTAAAGTCTACCTCCATGTCGGTAATCTGTTCCACTTTTTTCTCTTTTGCCATTTTGTTTCCATCCTCTCACGGAACGAATTTGACCCATTCCAGACTTTTTCACTGTCTTCATTGTATCATGGTTGTCAATAGTTTTCCAGGAAAAAATAGGCGATTTCCGCTCTGATGGAGGCAAGGCGAAAAGAAGAGGTCACGACCCCTGCCAAGGGTCGTGACCTTATGTGTTGTCCAAAGGCGGGCTTTTATGCATACCGTTGGGTTATCCGCGAAATCCTCCGCAGCATCGGTATCAGCCTCAAGATATTGTTTTTCCTCTGTGGCTATATGATAGCACAACTGCATCCAGACTTCTTGAACAAATTATAAATTCTTGTCGATCACATTTGAGAAATATTGCACAAAAAACTGCCTCACTTTTTGGCGAGGCAGTTTTACACATTATTTTACAGGTGCGTCGCAGTAGACCCATGCGTTGGGAAGATACCGTCCCTCATCCAGCACCTGATTGGAGCATTCTGTGATATACTCTCCATCATACCACATAATGGCGCTGGTGCCGCCGTCCAGGTTCATGGCCTGATAGCAGTTATGACGCATCAAAATATCTACGCATTCCTCAGCATCGGTGCCCAGAGAGGAAACCATGCGGCCCTCAATGACCAGCATCAGCAGTTCCTCATTATCGGACTGGCCAAGGCAGGCCCGGGGATTCATCTCCGTAAAGATATTATCTGCACCCAGGGCGTTCTCTCCGTCGATAATCAGAGCCGGCCAGAATTCCACGGCATCGGTGGCATTGTCTCCAAAGTAATCGGATGCATCGGTGATATACAGGCGGTTGTCCTTATGCAGCTCAACACGCTTATAGCCCCAGCCGTAATGCTGGCCGTAGGTCTCACCGGAGCACATGCAGGCACCTGCCAGGGTACCGCCGTTTCCTCCGCCGTCAGCATCGATGAAGCCGGAACCGGTCATGGCCAGGACTCCATCGTTTGCTTCGGCAATTTCACCGGCATGCTGACCAACGGAGCCTATGTACTCAGAGGGGGCCAGCTTCAGCCGGGAGGGGTCCTTGGCAACCGCCAGAACGCCACGGTAGGTGCTGCCGGTTACCCGCAGCAGCAGGATCTGATTCTCCACATCAATGGCAAGGACCTGCTCTCCCATGGTGGTGCGGATGGAAGTGCCCTCATCATCCAGGCCCGCTTCGTTAATGTTGATCTTATCCCAGCCCTTGGCAATGACTTCGGGGTGCTTGTCAACATAAGAGAGCATGGACTTTTGATCCAGCTCCCAGAACAGCTCAAAAAACTCCTTCTGATCCGCAGGAATGGTCTCCTTGGGTTCCGTGGCCTCCGTGTTCTTCACCGGCTGTGTGGTCTTTTGTGCGTTGCTCTCCTTGTCCTTCCAGGTGGAGTTCTGGCCTATCTGCTTTTCTCGTGCAGTGGTGGTTCTTGTAACCACATCGTTTACGATATCATGGGGAATAAAGGCCGTTGCCAGCCACTGGTGGCTCATGGTGGACATTGCGGTTTCAATGTACATACTACGCAAACGGGCAATAAATGGAATGTTGGAGAAAATGGCGATACAGTACAGGATCTCCAGCACCAGAAGCACCACAAGCGTGATTTTCAAAGGCTTGAGACGGGACTTCTTTTTCTTTGTTTTGTTTTCGGGTTCCTGTGGCTTCTTCCCGCATCGTTTGCCGGAAGAGAATCTGGCGCCGGAAGAGCTGCCAAACAGTTTTTGTGCTGCCATTGAAAAATAAACCTCCTGATTCAGCAAATCGCCCTAAACAAGGCGTTTCAATAGTTTCCGATCTTTTTTATCATATCATACCTGACAGACATAATCAAATAGGAAAATAGGATTTTCTGAAAAATCCCACGAAAAAGCCCGATCATTTTCAGGAAACCTCATGGGTTTCCTCCGGCAGGGTCAGAAGATACCGCTCATAGGCATTGATGATGGTGGTCTCTCCCCGATGCAAAATCCGCTCCCGATCTACGCCGTAATTCATATGCACATGGCCGTGCACCAGATATTTGGGCTTATACTGATCCAAAAGGGGCAGAAATGCCTCAAATCCCCGGTGCGGCCGGTCCTCGTCATCTCCGTAGCCCCGGGCCGGGCAGTGGGTCACCACAATGTCCACCCCCTTGGATCTGCGCAGCTTCCACCACAGGCTGCGGATTCTTTTACGCATTTCCTTTTCCGTATACTGGTGAGGTCCACCGGAATATACCGGAGATCCTCCCAGCCCCAGAATCCGCAGGCCTTTGAATTCCACCACCGTATCTTCGATGCAGGTGCAGCCCTCCGGGGGACGGCGCTCATATTTTCCGTCGTGGTTCCCGTGGACATAAAAGACAGGCGCTCTGCCCATGGTCACCAGAAAAGAGAGATAATCCGGGTCCAAATCTCCACAGGAGATAATCAGATCGATCCCGTCCAGGCGGCCCGGGCGGTAATAATCCCACAGATACAGAGATTCCGTATCCGAAAGGAGAAGTATTTTCATAGAAGTGTTTCCCCCTTTTCCGGCGGAATGCTGTCTCGGTAGATGCCCAGAAGCCGCACAACAGGCTGGGACATAGGCAAGATCTCATCAAATGTAGGGATAGACCCTTCTACATTGTCACAGAGCCACTGCATATAGAGAATGTCGTCGGTGGAAAACCATTTGCTTCCGTCATTGCGAAGGACCCCGTCCTGAGAACGGACAGGCCTTGCAAAGGGCGCAATGGTCCCCTCTACAATTCCTTTGCGTAAAAAGTCCGCCAGCTGTACTACACCCTGGGGAAGGTTTTCCCCCAGCCGCACATCGATCACTCCGGCGTCCATTCCCCACCAGTAGTTGACCGCCTTTTCCGTGCCGTCCACATCCAGATGGTCCCAGCTGCCGTTTAAAATACTGCGCAGCATTTTTTCATAGAACTTTCCCCAGTGGGACACCGGGGAGGCCAAAGCCTGCAAGCTGCCGTCCTCTTTTACCTGATAGGCCCCCCATTTATAATCCAGCTGGTTGGGGTTTGGGGTATCCAGACCGGAAATCACCGTAATTCCCTTCCGGGTGAACAAATCCAGAGCCGTACCGGGGGTGCAGGACCAGTGCAGCTGGATCTTAGCCCGGGGATTGGTGAGCTGGGCCCCCAGGGCAAAGGCGTTGATGCTGGCCGGAACTCCCAAAATCGGATAATTTGCCACATAGCCAATGTGGTCGTTGGTTGCCAGCGCTCCCGCAATGGCGCCGGTGATGAACTTTCCCTCATAG
>JARIBV010000076.1 GCA_029257335.1 Faecousia sp. | reverse complement strand
CCGGTATGGGCGGCGGCACCGGCACCGGCGCAGCTCCTGTGGTGGCTGATCTGGCCCATGAGGCAGGGATCCTCACCGTGGGCGTCGTGACCAAGCCCTTCAAGTTTGAAGGTGCCAACCGGATGCGTCAGGCCGAGTCCGGCATTGCCGCTCTGTCCGAGAAGGTGGACTCCCTGATTATCATTCCCAACGACCGTCTGAAGTATGTCACCGAGCAGAAGATCACCTTTGCCAACGCATTCGGCATTGCCGACGATGTGCTGAAGCAGGCTGTGACATCCATCTCCGAACTGGTGGGCTACTCTGAGCGGGTCATCATCAACCTGGACTTTGCTGACGTCTCTGCCGTCATGAAGGACGCCGGCCGTGCACATATGGGCGTGGGTATTGCTTCCGGCCGTGAAAAGGCCGAGCAGGCCGCTATGACCGCCGTGGCCAGCCCCCTGCTGGAAACTTCCATCAACGGTGCCACCGGTGTTCTGGTGAATGTTACCGGCTCTCCTGAGCTGACTTTGGACGATGTGGAGACCGCTGCCAGCATTGTGCAGGAGGCCGCCAACCCCGAGGCAAACATCATCTTTGGCGCAACCTACTCCGACGAGTTTGAAGACGAGATGCGGGTCACGGTCATTGCTACCGGTTTCGGCGAGAAGATCGAGGAGCCTGCTCCTGCGGCCAAGACTGCCGCAAGCAAGCCTGCTGCCTCTGCTGTTCCCGGCCGCAAGCCTGTAGCTCCTGCGGATGATGTAGACGACATCGACGAGATCTTCAAGATTTTCAACCGCTAAGAGCGGCCATTGACAGCCAATAATAGGAGAATGCAATTCCGAGCGGCGCATCACACAGCCATGTGGTGCGCCGCCATTGGTTTGAACAGAGACTATGCTAAGATACAGAATTAGTATGGTATGAGCATACAATAGATACAACTGTACCTTCGTACAGAGATATTCATAGAATGTTCAAAAGATTTTTCTTGGAAACACCGAAAAAGCTCTTTACTTTTCCTGTTTCATGCACTACAATAAAACTGTCATTCATACAGTAACACAGTTAAAATTTAGACTATAAACGATATGGAGGATTTTTATTATGAACAGCAGAAATAGAAAAGCAAATCCTGACAGCCCCCTGTACCAGGCCATCCTGGCTCTCAAAACCCCCGAGGAGTGCTACAACTTCTTCATGGACCTGTGCACCGTGCCCGAACTCAACGCCATGGAGCAGCGCTTTGAGGTTGCCCAGCTGCTGAACCAGGGCATGATCTACAACAAGATCCTGGAGATCACCGGCGCCAGCAGTGCCACCATCAGCCGAGTAAACCGTTCTCTCAACTATGGTACCGACGGCTACCGTCTGGTGATCGACCGCATGGGGGATGAGGACGAGGAATGAGCGCATATGAGTCTCTGGCCGTTTCCTACGACCGGCTGACCAATGATGTTCCTTATGAGGAAATTCTGGCATTTGCCCAGTCTCTTCTGGCAGAACGGGGTCTCAGGCCCCGTTCTGTTCTGGATCTGGCCTGTGGCACTGGTGCCATGTCTGTGCTTCTGGCACAGGCTGGATATGGCGTGATCGGGGTGGATATGTCCGAGGAAATGCTGACCGTGGCCACGGAAAAGGCCTGGGAGCTGTCGGGCAACCGCCCTTTCTTTGTACGCCAACGGATGGAACGCCTTCGTCTGCCGGAACCTGTGGATCTGGTCGTGTGCTGTCTGGACAGCATCAATTATCTTACAAATCCCGAAGACTGCCGGGAAACCTTCTGCCGTGTATACGACGCTCTGACCCCCGGAGGGGCGTTTCTCTTTGATGTGAACACACCGGAAAAGCTCCGCAATATGGATGGGCAGGTGTTTCTGGACGAGGACCAGGATGTTTATTGTGTCTGGCGGGGAATGTTTGAACAGGAAGAAAACATCTGCTATTATGGTATGGATATTTTCCAGCGCCACGGGAAGCTTTGGGAGCGAAGCCAGGAGGAACATCAGGAGTATGCCTATTCCATGGAGGAGCTGAAGGGCTATCTGGAACAGGCCGGATTTAGTGGTATCACGCTCTATGGAGATCTGCGGCACGAAGCCCCCGGAGAAGGGGAACAGCGGGTCTATTTCCTGGCAGTAAAGGAGGAAACAAGCAATGTCTGATTATCTTGTGCGGGCCATGAGCAAAGATGGCTTTGTAAAAATGGCGGCGGTGGTATCCACGCAGATCGTCCGCCGGGGTGCCCAAATTCAGGGCAGCACTCCCAACGCCACAGCGGCCCTGGGACGGCTTCTGACCGCCGCAAGCCTGATGGGAAACACCCAGAAGGTGGAGAACGGCTCTCTCACCTTGCAGGTCAACGGAGGCGGCCCTGTGGGTACGATCCTGTGCGTCTCCGATGCGGTGGGCAATGTCCGCGGCTATATCCAGAATCCCCAGGTGCCTCTTATGGAGCAGCGGCCGGGAAAACTGGATGTGGGGGCCGCTGTCGGGACAAACGGGATGCTGACGGTGATCCGGGATCTGCAAATGAAAGAGCCCTATGTGGGCAGCGTGGAGCTGGTTACGGGAGAGATCGCCGACGACATCACCAGCTATTTTGCCCAGAGTGAGCAGACCCCTACAGCTTGCGCCTTGGGGGTCCTGGTGGACCGGGATCAGAGCGTGAAGGTGGCCGGCGGTTACCTCATTCAGCTGCTGCCCGGTGCGCCGGATGGGGTTGTGGATGCCCTTGAGGCCGGGATCCAGTCTGCCGGCGCGGTGACTGCCATGCTGGACAAGGGCATGACCCCGGAGGAAATTTTGAAAGCTGCCTGCGCCGGTATGGAGCTGGAATTTTTGGAGACCACCCCGGTGGAGTATCGGTGCTATTGCTCCAGGGACCGTGTCCGGGGGGCACTGGTGAGCTTGGGCAGGGAAGAGCTGGAACAGATCGTTCACGACGGAGAGACGGTCCATATCGGCTGCCAATTCTGCGATGCGGATTATCAGTTCACATCGGAGGAAGTGGAAAAGTTGCTGGAAACCCTGTAAGTAGTGAAATTCAGCCCTCTGCAAAGGTGAAAAGTTTGCCTTTTGCGGAGGGCTTTCCAACATGAAAAAAGTTGAAAAAATTTCAAAATAATGCTTGACAAAACAGGTGTTCCTGTGTATAATTAAACCCGTCGCTGAGGTGTGAACGCCAAAGCGAAACGGATGGAAGCATAGCTCAGCTGGGAGAGCACATGCCTTACAAGCATGGGGTCACAGGTTCGAGCCCTGTTGTTTCCACCATTTGGCCCGGTGGTGCAGTCGGTTAGCACGCCAGCCTGTCACGCTGGAGGTCGACGGTTCGAGTCCGTTCCGGGTCGCCAAATTGAATGCATCGGGGCAGAGCTTCTGCTCTGCCCGGTATGCCTCTGTAGCTCAGTAGGTAGAGCAGAGGACTGAAAATCCTCGTGTCGTTGGTTCGATTCCGACCGGAGGCACCAGAGATGCGGGTGTAGCTCATCCGGTAGAGCGCCACCTTGCCAAGGTGGAGGTAGCGAGTTCGAGCCTCGTCACCCGCTCCAAACAAATTAGGAACGC
>JARIBV010000081.1 GCA_029257335.1 Faecousia sp. | reverse complement strand
GGTGCGGTCATGGTGACCACCCAAGGATATTCTCCTTCAAACAAGGTGACCACATGGGGCGTCGAGATCTGCCGTTTTTGGGAAAGGAGATTGGAAGGGTTCCATGACAGATTCTGATAAACCTCCTGGCGCACCTCATGATTCAAAGTCCGGCAGTCCAGAAGCGTCCCCCGGTCATCATAGGTGGTGACCGCCACCACATCCGGGCGGATCTTTAAAAAGCTGTCAAAAAATGCGTCCGAATCTTCCGCATCCAGCTCCCCCTTCAGCAGGTCCATGGAGCTTCCGATTTCGTCTACATAATTAGACACCGTATCGCACACCTGTGAGGTGATCTGTCTTCCCACAGTCCGTGCGTTCTCAATCAGAAAATCCCGATAAGTGCCGAGAAACAGCATGATGGATGCCGACATAATTACGAGAACCATCCCGATAAGAACCAGGATCAAAATGGAGGTCATACTGATGCCGCGGCGTTTCATGAATCATTTTCCCCCTCATTGCGGCGGATTTTTGCCGGGGACACGCCGTAGTATTTTTTAAAACAGTAGCTGAAATAGTGTTGGTCGGAGTATCCGCACATCCGGGCCACTTCATAAATTTTAATCGTTCGGGTGGTCAGAAGTTCGTGGGCTGCCTCCATGCGCCGCTTAATCAATAAATTTATAAAGGTATCTCCCACATACTTTTTCATATTTGCGCTGAGGTAATTGGGGCTCACATGAAGCTGCTCACTGACCGAGGACAGCGAGAGGTCTTCATCCATATAATTTCTGTTGATCGCCTCCATGGCCTGATTGCATTGCAGGCTCACTCCCTCCAGATGCTGCTGCTCCAAATGCTCTCGGGTCACCAGACACAGAGAAATGACATTGTCCGCAAACTCCATTCCGCCGTAAACCGTGTCCAGATTTCCCAGATTGCAGCGGCTGCAAATGGCCTCTACCTGTGCCGGGGATACGGAACACTGCAAAACCCGCATGGCTGTGGCCAGACACTGCAAAATGACATGGTCATGCTGTCCCTCTTTTTGGCATCGGCTCACCAGGCCATTCAGAAATTGTTCCAGCTTGCTGCGGCTTCCCGTTCTCAGCAGGTTTTCCAGTTGGGCCGGAAGCCCCGCCAAATCCAGAGGCTGGCTTTCATCGCTGTTCATAAGCGTGGAATAGTAATGAATCCCCGTCTCCCCGGCAAATCGCAGAGCATCCACCGCTTCCCGGCAGGCACTGCTGATCCGGCTGAGCTTGGAAGCCGTTCGGCTCACACCGACGGAGCACTGAAGGCCCAGCACCCGGTTGACCGACTGGATCAGTTCCTCCAGCGCAATGTCCATTCCCTGCAAACAATCCTCCACCAGGATCAGGGTCAGGATGCGCCCGGAAGAATAAACGCTGAAGCTGGGAAAGTATTTGTGAAAGACCATATCCACAGTGTGCGCCAGCTCTATATCCGTTCTGTTTTTCTCTTCGGAACGCATCTGCACCGCCAAAACCGCAGCGCACAGGGTGCTCTGTCCCGCTTTCAGAATTCCCTCTGCAATCAGTGCATTTTTCAGAGCCGTTTCATCATCCCGATCTCTTGCAAAGCCGTCCAAAAGCAGCGACAACACCAACTCTGTTCTGCTCTGAGGGTGCTTTTCCTGCGGTAAAATCCACTCATAGTGCTCCCGGATCTGCCTGTGCATCTGAATCAGTTCCTCCGTCAGCTCCTTCATGCCGATGGGCTTTAGCAAATACCGGATCACATTATATTCAATGGCCTTCTGGGCATACTCAAAATCGTCATATCCACTGAGAAAGGCAATCTGAGTCAGGGGATGAAGCTCCCGCACCTGCTTGGCCAGACTGACACCGGAAATAAACGGCATATGAATATCCGTCAGCAGCAAATCCGGCTGCTTCTGCTCCACCAGCTGCAAAGCATCCAGCCCGTTTCCGGCACTGCCCACCAACTTAAACCCAATTTCTTCCCAGGGGATCATTTGACAAACTGCCTCCAGAAGTTCTGTTTCATCATCGGCAACTACCACGGTAAATACAGGCTTCTCTTCCAAGCAGATGCACCTCCTTCTTTTTTTCATCATAGCAACGGGGACCGTGAATGTCAAGAATTGTACCTTCTCAACAGCTTGTGAATAAAAGTGACATAAAAAAACAAAAGAAATCACATTGTATTCCCCAGGTGGCAATGTTATAATGAAGCCAATATGGGACATGTACCCAAAGCGCTTATTTGTGACAGTAAAGATAGTAAAGGTGTGATATCCGATGTACGAAACCCTGAAGCAGAATTTTCTAACCCAATTTGGAACCCAACCAAAGTGGATCTTCTCCGCCCCGGGCCGCACGGAGCTCAGCGGCAATCATACAGACCATCAGCACGGCCGTGTTCTGGCCGCCGCCGTAAACCTGGATACCAAAGCCGCCGTAGCCCCCAATGGTGCTTCCTGCATCCGTGTGCGCTCGGAAGGTTATCCCCTGTGTGAAATTACGCTGCCTGTGGGCCGGCCCACACCTGCTCAATTCGGCACCACCGCCTCCCTCATTGCAGGCGTTGCCGCCCGCTTTGCAGAGCTGGGCCACCCTGTGAGCGGGTTTGATGCCTATGTGACCTCCGATGTGCTCCCCGGCAGCGGCCTTTCCTCCTCTGCCGCCTTTGAGGTGCTCATCGGCGTCATCATCAATCATATGGGGGCCTGCGGCCTCACTGCCGCCGAGATTGCCATGGTGGGCCAGTACGCAGAAAATGTCTACTTTGGCAAGCCCTGCGGCCTGATGGACCAGACAGCCTCCTCTGTGGGCAACATCATCACCATTGACTTTGCAGCCCCTTCCGCGCCCCGGATTCAGCCTCTGGACTTTGATTTTTCCGCCCACAACCATGCTCTGTGCATCATTGACTCCGGCGCCAGCCATGCAGACCTCACGGACTGCTATGCGGCCATCCCCGCCGAGCTTGAAACCGTCTGCGCCGTGTTCGGCGCCAAGGTGCTCCGGGAGGTGCCGGAAGAGGTATTCTATGCCAACATCGCCAAGGTGCGCGCCCGGGCCGGAGATCGGGCCGTCCTTCGAGCCATTCATGTCTATGAGGAAAACAAGCGGGTAGATGCCCAGGTAAACGCTCTGAAGCAAGGGGATTTTGGCTCCTTCCTGAACCTGGTGTCCGCCTCCGGCCATTCCTCCTGGATGCTGCTGCAAAATGTGATTCCCGAGGGCCGGACTGCCGCGCAGGAAGTGGCCTTCGCCCTTACGATTGCAGAGCATTTGCTGGGCGGCCGCGGGGCCGTAAGAGTCCACGGCGGCGGCTTTGCCGGAACCATCCAGGCCTTTGTTCCCAATGACATGCTGGACACGTTCCGCACCGGAATCGACTCCGTTCTGGGTCCCGGCAGCTGCCATGTGCTTTCCATCCGGCCCCAGGGTGGCGTTATGCTGGAGGAATGCCAATGAACCGCTATCTGTTTGCTCTGGTGGAATATGGCGTAAAGAATCACCTCATTGAGCAGGAGGACCGGATCTGGGCGCTGAATCGGATTTTGGAAGTCATGGGCCTCAGCGATGTGGAGCTGCCCGCCCAAGAGCCGCTTTCCTGCCCGCTCCACGAAATTCTGGAAGTGCTGACCCAGGATGCCGTCTCCCGCGGTCTGGTAGACGACAATCAGGTTGCCCGGGATTTGTTTGACACCAAGCTCATGGGGGTCATTACTCCGCCCCCTCACGAAGTGCGCCGTACCTTTGAGTCTCTCTACGCCCGGAACCCCCAGGCCGCCACAGACTGGTATTACCAGCTGAGTCAAAACACCAACTACATCCGCCGGGATCGCATTGCAAAGGATGTAAAATGGATCTATCCCAGTGACTATGGTCCTTTAGATATTACCATCAACCTGTCCAAGCCGGAAAAAGATCCCAAAGCCATTGCCGCCGCCAAGCTGGCACCCCAGTCCGGCTACCCCAAATGTGCCCTGTGCGCCGAAAATGAAGGCTATGCAGGCCATATGAATCATCCTGCCCGGCAGAATCACCGGGTGATCCCTGTGACCATTCACAATACCCACTGGTATTTGCAGTATTCCCCCTATGTGTATTATAATGAGCACTGCATCGTGTTCAATGCAGCCCACACCCCCATGAAGATCGAGCGTGCCACCTTCCGGAAGCTTCTGGACTTTGTCATGCAGTTTCCTCACTATTTTGTAGGCTCCAACGCGGATCTTCCCATTGTGGGCGGATCGATCCTCAGCCACGATCACTTTCAGGGCGGCCATTATACCTTTGCCATGGCAAAAGCGCCTATAGAGCGTTCCGTGTCCTTCCGGGGCTTTGAGGATGTACAGGCCGGTATTGTAAAGTGGCCTATGTCTGTTATCCGCCTGCGCAGCAAAGACACCGATCGTCTGGTGGAACTGGCCGACCGCATTTTAACGGCATGGAGAGGCTACACCGACAAAGCCGCCTTTGTCTTTGCCGAGACCGACGGTGTTCCCCACAACACCATTACCCCCATCGCCCGGCAGTGTCACGGCATATATGAGCTGGATCTGGTGCTGCGCAACAACATCACTACGGAAGAGCATCCCCTGGGGGTCTACCATCCCCATGCCAATCTGCACCACATCAAGAAAGAAAACATCGGTCTGATTGAAGTCATGGGCCTGGCGGTTTTGCCTGCCCGCCTGAAAACCGAGCTGTCCCTTTTGAAAGATGCCCTCGTTTCCGGACAGGAGATCCGCAGCAATGAGGTCCTGTCCAAGCATGCAGACTGGGTGGACCAGCTGAAAACCAAGTATACCTTCACTGCCCAAAACACAGAAGAAATCCTCCGTCAGGAAGTGGGCGCTGTCTTTGCCCAGGTTCTGGAGGATGCAGGTGTCTACGCCCGCACCGAAGAAGGTCAGGCCGCTTTCCTGCGGTTTATTCAATATGTCAATCAGGAGGTATTGTAAATGAATGTATTTGTACCCGGTGGCGCCGGATATATCGGCAGCCATACCTGTGTGGAACTCATCCAGGCCGGACATCAGGTGATTATCGCCGATGATCTGTCCAATTCTTCCGCCGATGTCCCCCAGCGAATCAAGACCATCACAGGAACCGCCCCCATCTTCTATCAGGTCGATGTATGCCAAAAGGAACAGGTTCGTGAGATTTTCAAGGCACATCACATCGATGCCGTCATTCACTTTGCAGGCTACAAGGCCGTTGGCGAAAGCTGCCGGATCCCTGCCAAGTACTACCGCAACAACATCGACTCTGCACTGACCGTTCTGGAGGTCATGGAGGAATTCGGCTGCAAGAAGTTTGTGTTTTCCTCCTCCGCTACCGTTTACGGCCCCATGAACCCCGTCCCCTATCATGAAGAAATGCCCGCGCAGATGGCCACCAATCCCTATGGCTGGACCAAGCTGATGATCGAGCAGATCCTTCGGGACTACGCCGCCGCCCATCCCGATTTCTCCGCCATTTTGCTGCGGTACTTCAACCCCATCGGTGCCCACAGCTCCGGTCTTTTGGGAGATGATCCCAACGGCATTCCCAACAACCTCATGCCCTATGTGGCCCGTGTGGCCGCCGGCATCCTGCCTCAGCTCACGGTCTACGGCGGAGACTATGACACCCCTGACGGCACCTGCCTGCGGGACTATCTCCATGTGGTGGATCTGGCCAAGGGCCATCTGAAGGCCATTGACTATGCCATGAATCACACCGGTGCAGAGGCCATCAACCTGGGAACCGGCAACGGCGTCAGCGTTCTGGAACTCGTTCACGCCTTTCAGAATGCTACCGGCGTAAAGGTCCCCTATGTCATTGGAGCCCGCCGGGACGGCGATCTTGCCAAGTGCTGGGCCAACGCAGAAAAGGCCAAGAAGCTTTTGGGCTGGAGTGCCGACATGACCGTTGAGGAAATGTGCCGTGACACCTGGAACTTCACCCAGAAGGTCTCCCAGAAATAACCCATGAATCAGAGTCCAAAGGTAAAGAATCCCTCTGCCATGCTGTTTCTGCATGGAATTGTGATTCTTGTGGTTTTATATATGCTATGGCAGGTGGTGTCTGCCTATCTGGAAGGCGGCGAAGGAGCCCCCAGCCTGGCAGTGGTAATCATCGGTTCCCTTCTTCTGCTGGGAGGCTGCATCTTTGTGGGCATCATGGCCCTTCGCCTGTACAAGCAGAGCAAGCAAGCTGGCAGCGAAGATCCGCAGGCCCAGGAAGAACAGCCGCAAGACAGATGACCCATTCAAAATGCAGGTCAGGCCCGGTTTGCCTGGCCTGCATACTTTTGGTGCAAACGCAAACGAAAAGAAATAACCCTTGACGACTTCAGGTTTTGCCATCGTCAAGGGCTATTCCTTTTCATGCTGGGGTTCCATCTGTGGTTAACCTTCCTTTCTACAGAGTAACGCCGCCTTGCTCCATCTATTTTCATTGAAGCTTTGCGCTTCTTGCTGCGGAGGGGGGGATCTGCTGATTGATTAGACTCCACCATCTGACCTTGCAAAGCCAGCGTTTTCAATTTAACCTCTGCATTGGCATCACCTCTTTGTATCTATACTTTAGCATGGTCATTCGCTTTTTGCAATATGGAATCTTCTATAAAATTCGCTGCTGTAATTTGTGCAACAAACAGATTTCCTTGTACTAAAAACACTTTGGATTGAAATACAGACGATTTTGTGTTATAGTAAAAGAGTTGAGTGGCTATACAGCCGCACTTTGGGCTGAAAAACAGCGGGACGCAATGCTGTCCCGCTGTTTTGAGGTCCATTATTTTTTATTTTCCAGGTAAGTAGCGCGGCCGGTCTCATAGAGATTATTGCCCTCACTGTCCACAATGACAAAGACAGGCAATTCCTCCACATAGAGCTTGCGAAGCGCCTCTGCGCCCAAATCCTCATAGGCAATGAGCTCCGCTTTCTTGATGCACTTGGCCAGCAGGGCTCCTGCACCGCCAATGGCGCCAAAGTACACACCGGTGTACTTCTTCATGGCCTCAATGACCTCGGGCAGTCTTGCCCCTTTGCCAATCATGCCCCGGGCACCTACGGACATCATGGTAGGCGCATAGGCATCCATACGGCCGCTGGTGGTGGGGCCGGCAGAGCCAATGACCTGACCGGGCTTTGCCGGTGTGGGGCCTACATAATAGATGGTGGCATTCATTGGATCAAAGGGAAGCTCCTCTCCCCGGGCCAGTGCCTCACACATCCGCTTGTGACCTGCGTCTCTGGATGTGTAAATGGTGCCGGTGAGATAAACCGTATCGCCCGCATGCAGGCTTTTAGCCAGCTCCTCGGTCAGGGGCAATGTGATATGCTTTTCCATTACAGCACCTCCGTTTTGTGGCGGGTCACATGGCAGTTAATGTTAATGGCACAGGGCATCCCCGCAATGTGGGTAGGCATATACTCGATATTGAGCGCAATGGCCGTGGTCTTGCCGCCAAAGCCCTGGGGGCCGATGCCCAGCTCGTTGATTTTGTCCAGCATTTCTTTTTCCAGATCTGCATAGTAGGGGTCAGGGTTGCGAACATCCAGAGGCCGCATAATGGCCTTCTTCGCCAGGAGGGCCGCCTTATCAAAGGTACCGCCAAGGCCCACGCCCACCACCATGGGAGGACAGGGGTTGGGGCCTGCATTTTCCACGGTCTCCAGAATGAAATCCTTAATGCCCTGCAAACCGGCAGAGGGCTTGAACATCCGAATGGCACTCATGTTCTCGCTGCCAAATCCCTTGGGGCCTACAGTGATTTTTACATGCTCACCGGGGACAATCTCCGTATACAGCATAGCAGGGGTATTATCTCCGGTATTTCCCCGGCGAATGGGGTCCCGGACCACGGACTTTCTCAGATAGCCCTTATCATATCCTCTGCGGACGCCCTCGTCCACAGCCTCCCTCAGGTCGCCGCCGACCAAGTGCACATCCTGACCGATCTCCAAGAACACACAGGCCATTCCGGTGTCCTGGCAGATGGGTACACACTCCCGGTCCGCAATATTGTAATTTTCGATGATCTTGTCCAGAACGCCTGCGGCGATCTGGCCGTCTTCACAGGCCCGGCAGGTCTCAATGGCGCACTTCACATCTGCGGGTAGGTGGGTGTTGGCCTCAATGCACAGCTTCTCCACCACATCAGTGATTTGAGTGACAGGAATCTCTCTCATATGTTGCCTCCTTACCGCTCATAGCGGGTATCGTTCGGCAGCCACAACTGCCTACCCGGGTATTCTAGCATATTATGCAGTCTGGTTCAAGTTGAACGGGTCAAATTTGTGACTTTTAGATATCCAGCCCCCGGATAACCGCCTTCAGCGCATTAGCACTGGCCCGGAGCTTGGTGATTTCTTCCTCGGTCATGGGCACGGGGACCTTCCCCATGACACCATTGGGGCCCACCATGGTCAGGGTACTGATACAGACATCCTCAATTCCATATTCACCGTGCATCATGGAGGAAACCGTGGCAACGGAATCATACGCTGCTACCAGAATATTGCAGATCTTATTGACGGAAGCAGAGACGGCGTAGTAAGTGGCCCCCTTCTTGGCGATGATCTCCCCGCCGGATTTCTGCACATAGCGCAAAACCTCTTCATGATTTACAGGTGCTTCCACCGTCTTGCGGTCCATCATCATCTTTTCAAACTCCTCCAGCTTACAGCCGGAGATATCCGCACAGGACCAGGGGATCAAAGAGGTGTCACCATGCTCGCCAAACACATAGGCATGGATATTTTTTTGGGCCACCTTAAAGTGGTTAGACAGCGAAACCCGAAGTCTGGCGGTATCCAGAATGGTACCGGAGCCGATGATCTGATTCTCCGGAAGGCCGGACAGCTTGGTGAATGCATAGGTCATAATGTCCACAGGGTTGCTGACGATGACATACAGGGCATGAGGCGCTGCGGCCACGATCCGGGGCGTAATGGCCTTGAGGATGTTTACATTGGTCTGAGCCAGTTCAATCCTGGACTGGCCGGGCTTACGGCCAATGCCGGAGGTAATGATTACAATGTCAGAATCCACAGCATCCTCATAGTCTCCTACCATTACGGAGATGGGATCCCGAAAGCTGGTGCCTTGGACAATGTCCATGACTTCGCCCTCTACCTTTTCCCGATTGATGTCGATCAGGACCAGATCGGATGCAATATTTCCAAGGGACAGGGTATAGGCAATGGTCGCGCCTACATTTCCTGCTCCAATAATCGTGATTTTTCTACCCATGATAAAACTCCTTTCTTTTTTGCTGTTCGGAACATTTCTCGGAATCAGCCTGCAAATACCCGGTTGTGCGCAGGCCATCTTATTGGTATCATGTCCTATTTCCGGACTCCTATTAAATATATTTCTGACTGATCACATCCAAAATGCCGCGGGTGGTAAGCCGCAGTGTGGGAATGACCGGAAGCGACATGAAGCTCAGCGTCATAAAGGGGTCCACATCCTGACAGACCCCCAGAGCAAAGGCCTGCTTCTTGGCCTCCTCCAGCGCCTGGTTTACCTGTGTGAGGGGGGCATCGCTCATAAGTCCGGCAATGGCAAGCACCACTTCTCCTTGGATCTGCCCGTCTTTGAGGACCACAATGCCGCCATTGTTTTCCACCACACGGTTTACCGCCGCAGCCAGATCTTTGTCGTTGGTACCTACGGCAATGATATTATGAGAGTCGTGAGAAATGCTGGTGGCCACCGCACCTTCTTTCAGCCCATAGCCCTTCAGATATCCGATTCCGATGTGACGGGTGTTCTTGTGCCGCTCCACCACCGCAATTTTCAGTATATCTTTGGCCGGATTGATTTCTGCCGCATAGCCAAGATCCTGCGTAATGATCTCCCCGGGAACCATCCCAATGATCCCACGGGGCCGAACATCTTCAAAATCCTTTTCCGTTAGGGATGGGACATGGAAGGTATTATGGGCCCGCTCCACCAGGTAGGACGACACCTCCGGAATTTGGAACTGCTTCACCTCATTGGTTTCATACATGACAACGCCTTTTTTATAGACACTCTCAATATGAAAGTCCCGGAAATTATCGATCACCACAAAGTCCGCCAGATACCCCGGCGCAATGGCTCCCCGGTTATTGAGGGCGTAGTATCTTGCGGCATTGTGGCTGGCCACCTTCACCGCTATGATGGGGTCTACCCCCTTCTGAATGGCCCGCCGAACAATATAGTCGATATGTCCCTTTTCTAAGAGATCGCTGGGGTGCTTGTCATCACAGCAGAACATACACCGGTCTGCATACTCCGGTGTGAGCAGGGGAAGCAATGCATCCAGATTCCTGGCGGCAGTCCCCTCCCGGATCATAATAAACTGCCCCAGCTCCAGCTTGGCAATGGCATCTTGTGCGCTGGAACACTCGTGGTCCGAGTAAACACCTGCCGTTACATAGGCATTGAGGTCATTTCCCTCCAGATTGGGCGCATGACCGTCAATCTTCTTGTGGTGGGCCTGAGCCGCCACGATCTTTTCCAGCACATCCTTGTCCGCCTGAATGACCCCGGGGAAATTCATCATTTCCGCAAGGCCCTGGACTCTGGGATGGTCATAAAAGGAATCAATATCCCGATAGTCCAGATCTGCGCCGCTTTCATCCACAGGCGTAGCCGGCACGCAGGAGGGCAGCATAAACCGCACATCCACCGGAAGCCCCTCTGTAGCCTGGAGCATATATTCAATGCCATCAGTCCCCATAACATTGGCAATTTCATGGGGGTCGGTAACCACCGTGGTGGTGCCGTGGGGAAGCACCGCCTTGGCAAACTCCCAGGGCGTTACCAGAGAGCTTTCCAGATGGATATGAGAATCCAAAAAGCCGGGAAGCACCAGTTTTCCGGACATATCCACTTCATTCGGACCGCTGTATTGGCCAATGCCTACAAAGAGTCCCTTTGTGATTGCAATATCACCGTGGCAGATTTTGTTGCTGAATACATTTACATAGGAAGCATTCTTCAAAACCAGGTCCGCAGGAGCACGACCTGCCGCCACATTGACAATATGAACTTTCTTCATCAGTTTTCGATTGATTTTACCTGCATAGCTTTCGTAAGTTCCCATTATTTCTGCCACCCTTCTGATTTGTATTGGAGACTGAGCCCCATTGTTATGCCCCCCATTCTATCACGGATTTTCAATTTACACAATTACAAAACAAAAGAATTTTGCATTTCTATCCAGCCCTTTGCATCCGGGGCTGGAATCAGGCGGCCATTGATGTTATACTGAGGAAAAAGCAAAAAACGCTCTGTGCAACCGCCGGTTGCCACATTGTCCGCCTGAATTGGTGGTATGCAACCGTCAAAACCGCTATACTGAAAACACGATTTCCCGGCAAGAGATTAAAAGAAATGAGGAACCCAACATGATGTTTCCCGACAAACTGGTAGAACTGCGAAAAAAGAACGGCTGGTCTCAGGAAGAGCTTGCCGAAAAAATGGATGTATCCCGGCAGGCAGTTTCCAAGTGGGAAAGCGCCCAGTCCCTCCCCGACTTAGGGAAAATTTTAGCGCTCAGCACCTTATTTGGCGTTACCACGGATTACCTTCTGAAAGACGAGCCGGAGGACGAGTCATCGCCACAGGAAGAGGACAGCCGAAAGGCAGCACCGGCCCTTCGTCCCGTCAGCTCTTCACTGGCCGGTGCGTATCTGGAGCACCGCAGATCCGCCGCAAAGCAGATTGCTCTTGGCACACTTCTGTGCATTCTTTCGCCAATCACTTTGATCCTTCTGAGTGGGGCCACAGAAGTCTATCCCATCTCTGAAAACCTGGCCGGTGGGCTGGGGATGCTGGTGCTGTTTCTGATGGTAGCCGCCGCCGTATTTCTTTTTGTACGATGCGGTTTTCAAAACAGCCCCTATACCTTTCTGGAGAAAGAACCATTTACGCTGGAGCCAGGCGTCAGGCAGCTGGTGCTAACACAGCAGGACGAATACCGCAATACCTATATCAAATATAATCTGCTTGGATGCTGTCTGTGTGTTCTGTCCCCTGTGCCTCTGGTTCTGGCTTCCTTTACGGGACATGCATTCTATGTGATCTGCACGCTTACCTTGACTATGATACTGGCCGGAATCGGTTCGCTGTTTTTCATCCTTGCAGGTGTTTGCTGGAACAGTATGCAGCGACTCCTGAAAGAAGGAGAATTCTCTGATATGGAAAAGAATCCTGTCATGGAAACCATTTCCGGTGTGTACTGGCTCCTGACAACCGCCATTTATCTGGGCAGCAGCTTTTTTTCCGGCGACTGGGGAAGGACCTGGATCATCTGGCCTGTGGCAGGTGTGCTGTATGCTGCACTCATGACCCTGAGCGAGCTCTTTGTCTCTAAAAGCAGAAAGAAATAACCCGCAAAAGGGGACGACTTTTACTGGATCGTCCCCTTTTATTCTGCAAAAACAACGAAGCTTTCTTGACATCCCCCGTAGGTTTGTGGTACGCTGACAGAAATGTATCCGTAATTGGCAGAAGGAGGCCGCAAGATGAAGATTACAAGGCAGATGATCCATCCGGAACTGAGGACCATCGGGATGCTGATGAAGGGCTTCAGTGTATCAGAGGGAAAAAAGCTGGAATTCAGCAACGCATTTTTAGACCATGTCATTGCAGGCAAGACCCTCTGCGGCAAGCTTTCCATGGAGCAGCGCTACATCAGCCGCCCGGATGGCTCTCAGCTTCGGATCTGCATCTATACCCCCAAGGTAAGAAAATCCCAGGTGCCCGGTCTTTTATGGATACACGGCGGCGGGTATGCACTGGGCGTCCCGGAGCAGGAAATCAGCTTTATCCGGGATTTTATTTTGGCCTCTGACTGTGTGGTGGTATCTCCTGACTATATCCGCTCCACACAGGCCCCCTATCCCGCCGCGCTGCTGGATTGTTACACCACTCTTTTGTGGATGTATGAAAACTGCGATTCCCTTGGAATCCGTCAAGATAAGCTTATGCTGGGAGGAGACAGTGCCGGCGGCGGTCTTACCGCTGCACTGAGTCTCTATGCCCGGGATCAGGGAACCGTCCCTCTTGCCTTTCAGATGCCTCTTTATCCCATGCTGGACCCCCGTCCCACGGAATCTTCCACAGACAACAACGCCCCGATCTGGAATACCAAAGCAAATCTTGTTGCGTGGAAGCGGTATCTGGGCGATGACTATGGCACAGACAGGGTAAGCAAATACGCCAACCCCCTTTTAGAAACCGACTATACCGGCCTTCCTCCCACCCTGACCTTTGTGGGCAGCATCGAACCCTTCCGGGATGAAACACTGGCTTATGTGGAGCGTTTGAAAGCTGCCGGGATTTGCGTAACCTGTCGGGTTTTTGAAGGGTGTTTTCACGGGTTTGATGTGCTGTGCAGCGCTACACACATCGCAAAGGAAGCCCGGGCATTTTTAATCAACGGCTTTATGGAAGCTGTAAATGCATAACACAAGCGGGGCCGCCTCAAAGAGGATCATTCTCCTGAGGCGGCCCCGCTATTGTATTACATCATGTTTCTTGCCACACGGCCCATGGCGGCATTGAATGCCCTATGGAAGATTCCTCTGACTGCGAGATAATCGTCATCATCATCGTCATCGTCCAGATCATCATCGTCATCATGGTCGTCCAGATCGTCCTTGTCATCATCATGGTCGTCCAGATCGTCCTTGTCATCATCGTGGTCGTCCAGATCGTCCTTATCGTCATCGTGGTCGTCCAGATCATCCTTGTCATCATCGTGGTCGTCCAGATCATCCTTGTCGTCATCGTGGTCGTCCAGATCGTCCTTGTCATCATCGTGGTCGTCCAGATCGTCCTTGTCATCATCGTGGTCGTCCAGATCATCCTTGTCATCATCGTGGAGATCATAGATGTCGTCGTAATCCTTTTCCCACTCTACAATCACATCGCTGTGCCAATGATTCTGTGTCACATAGTTCTGGATATCCGCAATCACTTCGTTGACAAATCCGTCATAGGGCACCTGTGTACCGGGTTCTACCTCAATGGTGATCTTGCGGCTCTTGCCCTCCACCTCTTCTACAAAGTAACCGGCATCGCCAATGGCAGTCACCAGTTCTGTGACCACTTCTCTGGTTTCCTTGCCCTCATATCCGGTATAATCCGTGATAATTCTCTCACCGTCATCGTTGCGGGCTTCCACTTTTGTGACTTTTCCGTTTTCATCAAAGGTCACTGCAATTTCAGGGTTTACACGAATACACAGAACGCCGCCGGAGGCTTTCTGGGGCATTTGATGCTGCACATCACTTTTTGCACAGCCCGTCATGCAGCCCAGCGCCAGCATCAAGGCCAGCGCCATTGCAAGAACAGATTTTAATTTCATTTTCATGATAATTCTCCTTTACTCATGTTGGTGTGTTGTACGAAAAGAAGCTTCATTTCCCTTTCTATAGATAGGATACGGGAACCAATCCGGAAAACCGGGGTCGATGCGTTGTTTTTTTGAGATCTCATTGGGTGTCTTTCACCTTACATCCATAGACTACGGAGCATCCATGTATCAAACCGGGGTCGAAAAAAATTTTTTTATTTTTTTCAATCGTCCTCTTCCTGATCCGTATCTTCCTTATGGGGTTCCTGGTCAGAATCTTCCCAGTCATCCTCCTCTTCGGAATCTTCCTGAGAATCTTCCTCTTCATCGTCGTCTTCCTCCTCGGGCTCCTGGTCCGATTCCTCCTCATCGTCCTGTTCCGGCTCGTCGTCATCCTGTTTCGGCTCGTCATCGTCCTCATCTTCTGTTTGCGCCGGAGTGCTTTCCTCCGGGACCGTGGTCGTTATCTCCACGGTGACAGTCAATTTTTCTGTCAGATGCCGTTCCAGGTCTGTGCTCATGCTTTCTTTATGGCTGGTAATCCAAGTTTCATCCTGCGCATCCAACCGCAGGGAGACGGTCCCCCCTTCTCGGAGATAGTGCATTTCAATGGCTCTGTCCACCAGTTCGTCCATCACCACATCCAGTTTCTTATTCCGGTACTCATATCCCGATAAAAAGTCTGTACCGTCCTCATTCATCGCCTCAAGTCCCAGCACTACATCTTCCCTGTCCACATCGATCCGTATTTCAGGATTGATGGTCAAATACACGGAAGCATAGGCTGCATATCCGGTCTGAAAAAAGAAGCTAACCACCAGCAGCAGGCAGGCCGCCGCTGCGGTGAGGGAAAAGACCCACCTATGCTGCTTTTTCTTTGGCTGGACATTCATTTCGATGACCTCTGTCACCGTTTCCCCCACTTCATAGTGCATATTGGCCACCTTTAAAAACCTGCCGTCCTCATCCAGGACCACGGCAAACGCCCGGTGGCATTCCATTACTATATATTTCATACAGGATGTCCCCCCTTCTTCAGAACATGCCGCAAATGTCCTCGTATGATTTCGTACCCGTTGGTCTGAATCAAAAGCATGGCCAAAAGATACTTCCTGTGCCGCTCCAGAGTCTTTCTCTGCGCACCGCCCCCCCGGACCAGACAAGTCATGGGAAGTTTCTTTGTTCTCAGCAGTTCCTCTAAAACCTCTTTATGCTCCGCAGCATACCGAATCGCTTTGGTGCAGGCCTCCAGCGTTCTGTCCTGCTTGGGAGCATTGTCTGCCACATCAGAAAAACTCACGCCAAAAGACTGCATCACCTGGGACAGCTCCGCAATCTCCTGCTTTGTTGCCTCCAGATTGGCAGATTCTTCAAAATAATCCCGCTCATCCGCCAGCATATCCACAATGGTATGCCCATAATCATCCGTCTCCGCTTCCAGAGACAGCGTTCCTTTGAATCTGGACTCTCTGCGCTGGTAATCAATGAGACGGCTGCGGATCAGCATAGCGGCATAGCTCAAAAAAGTGCCACGCTCCTTTTCATACCCCTGTATCGCTTCGTGAAAGGCTATCATGGCAATGCTGTATTCATCGTCCTGTTCCAGACACATCCTGGAAAGAAACTTGGAGGCTTCCGAGCGAATAAAGGGAAGATAGGTACGAATCAGCTGATCTTCTTGCTGCAAATCCTTCCGCGCCAGCGCCACCATTTTCACAATTTCATGTTCCTGTTTCACGGCTTCACTTCCTTCCCTATTGATAGAATACGGTTCCGATTGAGCCAAACCGGGGCCGGCTCGGTGTTTTCTATGGGCTTATTTTACGACAGCACACAGAGAAATGGAAGGGGCAGTTTTGCCGCCTCCATCAGTCGGAACCGGCTGCGGATGGAGAAGCCTTTTCCTCCGGCAGTCCCAACGGACCTTGTATTTTGTCCACCACTGAAAGACAGTTATAACTTCATAGTTCTCTGTTGTTTTCTGTCTGTTCCGCCCGTCTCTGCTTCCGGCCTGCATCACATCCGTGCAGAGCAGATTTTCTTCGTTTCGTTCCTGGGAAGGGCTCTTTTTTTCATTTTTGTTTTTTGAGATTTCATTAAAAAATAATCCGAAGCCTGTCACTCTTTCCCACAGAATGGCATCCGAAAAGTTCAGTCTCTATTTAGTGAATCAGCGTAAACGGTGCAATTTTTAAAAATCTGCCAAAATTCTACTTGCAATTTCAGATCAAATTTGTTAAAATATCCACAAAGTATTGCGTAGATCACGCAGGAATATTGTTTGGATGATGCTTTCGGGAGATCCGCTTCGGCGGAGCCGAAGGAATAAGCTCACAGCAATGCCGGCTGCGAGTGAAGATCTCAGGCACTGGGACCGGAAGCGGACAAAACTCTGGAAAGCGACAGCGCCGACGGAGCAACCTCTTTTGAGGGAATCTCTCAGGTTACAGAACAGAGCGAACGGCGCATTTTCTCGCGTGTTCGTTCTGTTTTTTCTTTTTTCATCCGGCAAGGGAGGACCCATGGAAAGCAAGAAACATTATCTGATTATTACGAATAATCCTCTGGTGGCGGAATGTCTGCCTAAGGATTATGCGTTGGATTATGAAGAAATCTCCTATCGGGAGGTTCTGGTCAAGGTGCGGGATCTGGTCTACAGCGGTCACCGTATGTACACCCACCCCCTGTCCGGCAGTGTAAAACCCAACGAAACCCCTTATAAATCTATTGTCGTCTCTCGTGAGCCTAAGGCCATGGATCTCAGCGAAGCGGAGATAATCTCCAACAGCATCCAGACCTATGACAAGTTTGTACCCTGCAATCGGGTCTTCACCCCGCAGGTGTATAAAGACTTCCAACTCATTGACTATACCCTGCTGTGCGGTGCCCTGGATGTGGACGCCGTGGCAGGTCTTAGTAATAGAAAAATCTAAAAGGAGGTGTTCTCTTTGAAATTGGAACTGGGTTATATCCAGATTAACGACATTCAATTTTCAAAGGAATGCAAGGTAGAAAACTGCACGCTCTATGTCGATCCTGACGCCGTAAAGGCCT
>JARIBV010000092.1 GCA_029257335.1 Faecousia sp. | reverse complement strand
CCTTTACAGAGCCTGTATAATTGACATGGTCCCCTGCGTCTCTGGTATCCATGGACCAGTCTATGGCAAGCTCATCCGGGATCAGGTTCATATCCAGGTACTTGATCCCATACTCATTTGCAAAGTTCTCTATGGCATTGTGTCTCTTATAATTCCAGTTCACCGTGCTGGGGGTACTGAGAAGCACCAGCTGTGCATTGTTTTCACGGCACAGATCCACAATACTTCTCAGATAGGCCTGATTGGTTTCCGGAATTTTTGCCACCTCGTCCGTATAGGCCATATATCCCGCCGTCACTGCCGGCTTGATATATGCATTGCAAATGTATCCCTTGCTGTCGTCGGTCCAGGTGTATCTGGGGCCCTGGAACAAGTCGTTCCTGCTGAGATCTTTCCATCGGTTGTGATACTGAAATACCGAAAAATAGGATTCCAGCTTCGACTCCATATCCTGGCTCAGTGTTGTTTCACGGAATATGGCATTTGTTTCCAGAATCACCACGCAAGGGCTTTGATCCTCAAAGGTCCGCTCGATAAACCGCTCTGACAGCAGCAGAGGCTGCAGGATGGTTCCGCACACATAGGAGGTAAATCCATGCCTCTGCCACATCTCCATGGGGGAAATGGCACTGTAGCTTTCGCTGTCTCCAACCACCAGCACATCGATGGTATTTTCTTTTTCTCCCAAAATGCCGTTTGCATTGAGCATATGGATCCCGGCTTCTTCGATATTGTTTTTCGGCGCAAAGAGGAAGGAAGAAAGGATCAACAGCATACAAAGGATCGCTACAAACAGAATCGGCTTAATAATGAATTTGCATTTTTCTTTCATTGCTGTTCCACCCTAAAAATTTGCATAGATTGGATCAATGGGAACATATCCCTTTCCATAGGCACCAAATATCACAATAAACAAAATCAGGCCGTAGTAAATCGCCCAGCGAACCACAATATTCTGGCGAGCAATGGCAGTACGGATTCCAATGCCCCGCTCTCTCATCACGCTGACCGCAAATACAATGAGAATGGACACCGCCAGAATGAAAACATCATATTTGTCAATGCCCAGGGTCAGGATCTGTCTGCTCTTTATGGAGGCCAGAGAGAAATTGGTGACCATGTTTTTGAACATGATGAGGCCGACTCTCAGACCGTTGGATCGGAAAAACAGCTCACCGATGTTGACCAGAATGGCCGTCCGAATGATCTGAATTCCACGGTAGTACCATTTATTTCGATCGATATGCAGTTTCTCGGCAGTGGTCTTAAATAAGGGGCCGAACATGTTTCCCAGCAGGATCAATCCAAAATGATACAGGCCGAAGAAGATGTAAAACCACCCCGCACCGTGCCACAGGCCGTTGCAGATCCAGACCACAAACAGCGCAATGGAACCTGCCACCAGAGGGCCGAAATGATTGCCCAGATGTTTTCTTGCAGAAATGGTCATGTGCTTCAGGGGTTTGGACATAGACAAGGGATAGAATACATAATCCCGGAACCAGGCACCCAGGGTAATATGCCATCTGGTCCAAAACTCGGAGATGGATTTTGAGAAAAAAGGCTGCCGGAAGTTTTCCGGCATTTTGATCCCGAAAATCTCAGCACTGCCGATGACCACATCGATGGTTCCGGAAAACTCCATGTACAGCTGGCAGGTGTAGCACACCATTGCCACGGCAATCACACCGCCGTCATAGGAAGCGTAGTTTGTAAAAACATTTTTAATGAAGAGATTCAACCGGTCTGCAATTACAATCTTTTTCATCAGGCCGAACGCAATGCGCTGCATTCCCATGGTCATGTTGTGATAGGAAATCTTTTCACAGGACCAGAGTTGCATGGCCGTATCCGAGTACCGGCAGATGGGCCCTTCCATGATCTGGGGAAAAAAGCTCATATAAAGAGCCAGTCTGCCTAGGTTCCGATCGGCCCGGATGGTACCCCGGTATACATCAAACAGGTAGGAAACTGCCTGCATGGTATAGAAAGAAATTCCAATCGGCAGGATGAAGGACGGGATCGGCAGCCGGAAGGAAGCCTTACAGGCCCCCAGAAGGGTATTGATATTGGTTCCAAAAAAGGCCGAGTATTTCAGTACCACCAGCACGCCTATGTGCAGCAGGACCGCCAAGGTGACAATCCCCCGCAGCTTGCGCTGGTAGACTCCTTTGATTTGCTTTTTCTCAGACTTTTCTGCCTCTGCCAGTTTTCCTTTCTTTTCCTCCTGCACCAGGGTCATCCAAAGTCCGAAGTGGTGAATGGAGCAGGTGGAAAAAATCAGAAACATCACCAGTTTTCCACTGATGGTCCAAAAAAACAGGTAGCTGGCTGCCAAAAGCGTTTTCCAGCGATGCTTTTGCGGTGTAAGCTGGTACAGCACCATGACAATCGGCAAAAAAAGCCCCAGATATGCCAGGGAGCAGTAGGATGACATGCTTATTCTTCCTCCTGCAGTCGGACAATCATGCTCCAGATTTTCTCGGCAGAATTGAAGTTGGCCGGGATGATCTCAACCGTGGGGATGGTGATATCGAAAGTATCCTCCAGTTCAGCAACCAGAGAGAGGATGGACAGAGAGTCCAGATAGTGTCCGTCGATGAGATCCGTGCAGGTCTCATAGTCCACCTCCGGCTGAATTTCCTCCAGAATTTCAATCAGTTCGTTCATAATGATTCTTTCCTTTCGTAATGTGGTGTATTTACTTCATCAGTTGCAATCTGATTCCGAACTAAAACGGATTCCCCATTTTCTTTGAGGATCACCACCTGGGGCAGCTCCCGGCTCAGAAACAGGGAGATTCCTTCCGTCATGCAGTAGGCACCTGCCTTCTGAAACGCCAGCACATCTCCAATTTTCAAATCTGCAGCCGGTAACTGCTTCACCAAAATATCATTGACTGTGCAAAGAGAACCGAAAATATTCCAGTTTTCCCTGGCCTCTTCCTGCCGGATGGGATAAAGTTCGATCTGCGGATGCTTCATCGCCATGGACTGACCGTAATAGACCAGCTGATGAATGCCGCCGTCTACAATGGCATAGTTCTGCTTCTGGTTGACCTTTTGATCCACCACACGGGTGAGGTAGGTGCCGCAGCTGGCTGCTATGGCACGGCCCAGCTCCAAAGTAATATTTGTCTTATACTGCATCCCCTCCAAAAGCTGAGAAAACTCCTTCAGGAATGCGTCTTCGTCGTAGGCTTCTCCTTCAAAATAGCAGACCTGCAATCCGGGGCCGAATTCCAGCTCTTTGGTGATAAAGCCATAGTCTGCCTCCAGGGACTGCATCAGTCCGTCCAGTGCATCCAGCTCCCGTTTCAGGCGCTTCATGGAATGCTTCTGGGTCCCGGAAAAATACTGGATCCCGGCAATTTCAAAGCGGTCGGCATAGGTACTAACCATCTCACGGACCACCGCTTCCTCCACACCGAACTGGTTCCCGCTGGTAAGGCGAATGAGGACGCGGCATTTTTTGTTGTACTTTTGGGAAAGCGCATCCAGCAGATGCAGATGCTCCCGGGACTCAATGGTATAGTAACCGATATTCTGACCGGAAGCAAACAGGCTCTCAATGAACTCCGGGGTTTTATAGACGCCTGAAATGACGATCTTTTCAGCCGGGATTCCCAGCCGATCACAGATGTACTTCTCTCCCGGGGAGCACACCTCAAAACGCTGAATGCAGTCGTTGATTTCCTTGATAAGGAAGGTATTGGCCTTTACTGCGTAGCACAGCTCCACAGATTTGGGCAGATGCGCCTGCAAATACCCAACACGCTCTTTCAGCGTCTCTATGTCAAATACATACAAAGGGGTAGAATACTGATCGATCAGCCCCTGAACAGTTTCATGCTTCATTGGCTTTTCTCCTATTTTTGCAGCAATGCCTTCCTGTCGATCTTTCCGTTCTTGGTCAGGGGCATTGTATCTTTTTGTGTCAGCCGGCCGGGGATCATGAACACAGGCAGGGATTCCGACAGCACTTTATGCAGCGCCTTCTTATCGATGGTCCCCTGATAGAAGCCATAGAGCTTGCCCTTTTCGCTGTCGAAGATGCAGCAGGCACGCTCAACGCCCTCCGTTTTCATCATGGCTCGTTCGATTTCTTCCATCTCGATGCGGTGGCCCTTATATTTGATCTGGAAGTCCTTCCGCCCGGCGAACCAGAGATTTCCCTCTTCATCAAAAGAGCCCAGGTCCCCGGTGCGGTAGATCCGTTCAAAGTACGAAGCATTGCTGGGATTTTGTGGAAATCTCTCCTGGGTCTGGGCCGGGGAATTATAGTATCCAAGGCCCAAGGCCGTACCGCTGACGCAAATCTCCCCTGTGATTCCCGGCTCTGCGATGCGCTGGCCGCCGTCATTGAGCAAAAAGACCCGTTCATTGGGGAATGCCTTGCCAATGGGGATCCCCTGTGCATACTCTCTTTGCCGGTCAATGATATGATAGGTGCAGTTACAGGTGATTTCCGTGGGGCCGTAGAGATTCACAAATTCTGCCTGGGGCAGATGCTCCATCCAGGATTTCAGATGCTTCATGGGCATCACTTCCCCGCTGAACAGCACCTTATTGACCGTATCCGGGGTTTTATAGTCCAGTCCATGGAAGGTGCTGATGAGGCACAGGGCGGAGACCGCCCAGATCATGGTGGTTACCCTGTGGTCGCAGAGGAAATCCAGCAGATCCACAGGCATGGAAAACAGCCGCTTTGGCACGATCACCAGGCTGGCGCCGGTCTTAAAGGCCGAATAAATATCTTTGACCGAAACATCAAAGTCAAACGGGGCCTGATTGGCAATGGTGTCCTCTCCGGTGATGTGAAACAGCTCCGTAAACACATCAATGAAATCAATGACAGAGCGGTGACAGATCACCACCCCTTTGGGTACCCCTGTAGAGCCGGAGGTGAAATTGATATACAGCGGATCTGTGTCGATCATACAGCTGCGAATGCGCTCCAGTTCCCTTCGGTCAATTTCCGACTGTTTCAGATCTTCCAGCAGCAAGATGCGGTCCTGAGAGAAAATTTTCTCCGCCTGCTCCCTGTGCGTCCGGTCTGTAATGATACATTGCGCCTGCAAAACGCTCTGAATCTGCTGCAATCTGGATTCCGGAAGCTCCGGGTTCAGCAGCGTATAGCAGCAGCCCCCGTACACAATACCCAGAAAGGTACCCAAAAGGTCAATGCCCTTTTCCATCATCACCGCAATGGGCCCATTGAACACGGTCCTTTTCACAAGGCCGCTTCCGATCCGCTGCCCCAGGTTCAGCAGCTCTTCATAGCTGCATTGCCCGGATTCATCGATCACAGACCCTGTCTGGGGTTTCATGGCTGTTTTCTCTAAATATTCCAGCACATTCTTCATGTCGTTCTATTCTCCTATATAGGCGTTTTCAGAGACGGCGTTCCTGGTTGTCAGGCTCCGGTCTTCCGCTGCGGGGAACCTTTCGTTTCCGCACACGCCACGATGCTTCCGGGATTGGGGCTGATCCTTCCTTGCTGCATCGGCCCCAATCCGCTTGTTTAATCACGATTATTTCCCCAGCTGATACCGCAAATAGCTCTGATATACCTCTCGGGGAATCTCAACTTCCGGGCACCCCATAAAGCCGGGGCTAACCTCGTACTTGTCATAGACGATCACCAGGTTTCCTTTCTCGTTGAAATAAAAGTTCTGGTCCTCATCCAGGGCCGTGAGGGTTCTGCCCAGGGCAGTCTCTTCGATCCAATAGGCTTTGCTGGGATCTTCTTCCATTTGGGTCTTCATATCCTCCACGATCCACTTCTCCAGCGCCGGAAAATCCTCTTTTTCAAAGAGAGAGCCAAAGGTCACATACTTTCCGGTGGTGCGGTCGATATGATAGAACTTATAATAAGTATTGCTGCTGGCTGCGGTCTCCGTGACCATCAGTTTCAGGGTGTACCACTGCTCCGTATTGGTTATTGTCTCATAGTCGATGTGAATCGAGCCATGTCCGTTGCCGTTGGCAAGTCCCATCTCGTGGTAAAACTGCTCAATGATGGAGGAAGTCAGTTCGTCAATATTTTTATTGATGTACTCCCCTGCTTTGGGATTCTTCTCGTCATCCACCTTTGCCACGCTTACCTGCAGCTCATAGTTTTCATTGGAAAAGTCATAGTTGCGAATGGTAAATACCCGCACCAGATCCCCCAGCACAGGGATCTCATTCATGGCTCTGGCATAGACCATGCTGATATTCGGCATCAGCGCCAGAAATACAAAGGCCAGACAGGCCGCAATCGGAACCGCAATTTTCCTGATTACATGGATTTTAGGCGTTTCCACCCGCTGAGGAAGGCTGGCCAGAGTATCTTCAATTTTATCGTGCACATGCTTTGGCACCTGAACATCCTGCTGAGACACAGATTTTAAAAGTTCCTTCTCAAGATGTTTCATTTCACAAAATCCTCCCTGTTTAGCATGGATGCAAGCATTTTCCTTCCCCGGGACAACTGCTGTCGCACCGCAGAGGCCGGCGTGGAAGTAATGGTGGAAATCTGCTGTACAGAGTAACTCTGGTAATAAAACAGGATTATGACCAGTCGATATGGAAGCCGCAGGCTCTGCACGGCCTGCCGCACAGTGATCCTGGTGTCGCTGTCCACTTCCGGTGCAGCAGGCTCCTCCTGCGATTCCAAATCTACGACATTTCGATTTTTTCGCAGAAACTCAAGGGCCGTGTTGTGGACAATGCTCATCATCCAGGGCCGAAACTGTTTTTTGCTTCTCAGGGTGTCCAGACTGCAATAGGCTTTCAGAATGGATTCCTGAATCACATCCGCAGCATCCTCTTCATTTCTCAGAATTTCAAATGCCAGGATGTACATACTGCTTTCACACTGGCGGATGCTTTCTACAAAAAAATCTCTCTCATTCAGCACCGTTTTTCTCCTTATGTGCCACCGAGTACCCAGGCAGTTTGCTCCTCCAGCCAGCGCCCCAGTTTTGCATAGCCTTCTGCCATCAGGTGGACGCCGTCTGCACTTTCCTGCTCCGTCAAGCTGCCCGTTTCATCATCAAACAGACTGTTTGTATCCAGATAAAACACGGTTTTTTCATCTGTCAAACCGGAAATTGCCTCGTTGAAACGGTCAATGGCCGGATTATTGATTGTCTTATCTGCGTTGGACCAGGTCTGGGTCACATGGAGGTTTGCCATCAGAAAAAGCTTTGCTTCCGGCTGCATTTTTTGAATAAGATTTACCAGACTTTGGTATTGATCCACGGTCTGCTGAAACTCATAACCCAGCTCGTTTATGCCCAACATTAGGTAAATTTTATCATATTTTTTCCCATTAAGCAACTCTTCCAATGTAACTTTCCCCACATCAGGGATTGAAATTTGAGCCTCTTCTACATTATAAACCGTCATTCCCACACTGGAAAAAAAGTGCACCCCATGCATCTGCGCATAGTCTGCAAGACCCACGATGCGGGACTCTCCAATCAGGAGGGCCTCTCCTGCGGAATCGGCAGCGGACTGGGTTTGCTTTGGCTCCCGGAGGGGTGGAGCCTCTCCTTTTCGAGAGATCCCCCGAATGATGTTGATGGTTGCCAGCAGTCCCAAAAGAAACAGCATCACGATTCCGATTTTGTTCATGTGTTTGATTGTGACCACCTCGTTTCACTTTAAGGTGCCGTTCTTCCACCAGGTTCCAGCCCCACAATTCCCGTATCTGTCAGGAAATTAGAGGTTTCGTAGAGAAACAGGATCTGGGTGCTGCCGCTTTCCTGAATCACATTCTCCACATTGCCTTTGAAATACCGCAAATCCAGCATGGTAATTTCCGCATAGTCCCCCAAAAGATAGGGCACAAAGCTGTTTGCAAAGGAATCCTTGATAATCAGCAGCTTTTCCTTGGTTGGGGCCTCGGTTTTTATGGTGACCTTGCCCCAGTTTCCTCCAAAGAAATAGGCATACTTGTCTTTTTTCTGAAGGAACTCTTCGTGGTAGAAAGAATCAGACTGTGTGCCGTTGTCGTAGGTCACCTGCATCTTCGGCAGATCAACAGGAGCCATCAGGGAATCCGGCTTTGCCGCGCCGTCCAGGACCTTAGAATAGATGGTGCCGTAAAACTCCTTGGAAACCTCCTGAAGATTGTACTGCCTGGGTTCCATTCCCATGAGTTTGCAATATTCCTCATAGGCCAGATAGGCCCCCTGGGAGGTCCAGTGGTGGTCTGTGCGATAATAGAGCTGGGTATCTGCTGCGTGGGCACGGAATGTTTCCCGCAGATCCAAAATCTTGCAGGAGAGAAGCTGTTTTGCCGTGTCATACACCAGATCCGCCTGATAGTAGGGTGCGTTTCCGGGAAGCTTGTCCGAAAGCACCGTTCCGGGGCTGGGAACCAGCATCATGGTCACAGGCACAGACTGCTTCTGGATCATTCCCTCGATCATCCGAAAAACGCCCATCATCCGGGAAGTGGAATAGCTCTGGTCTGTAAACTTCTGAAAATAGTAATGATCCTTGCCCAAATATACCTCATTGATTTCCTTTCGCCCGGTGAGCTTCTGCACCTTTGTATTGGCCTTGATCCACATGGTGCGAAAAGGAACCTGATCGCTGAGAAAATCGGACAGGCCGGTCTGGAACTGGCCGTCTTTCATCTCCTGATAGGAGAAATGGGGCTTCTGAGCCAGCACTCGATTTTCTATCTGAGAGAATTCTTCCGTCGGAAGCAAAAAGGTAAATGCGGAAAGAAGAAACAAAGAAAAGAAAAAGAGCACAATGAAGAAAAAGCGGTTCCGTTTCATATGAACCTCCTAAAACCGAAAATACAGGAAGGGATTGTAAGAATCCGCAACCAGGAAGGCAATGGAGCCCCACAGCAAAATCACTGCCGTTGCGTAAGACAGCCATTCAAAGTAGGCAGGTTTCATGGTATGACGCAGCCGGAGAGCGCATCGCTTGGGGAGCTCCGTTGCACCCAGAAGCAAAATCACCAGAAGCAGCCCATTGCCGGCCAGCGCAAACAGAGCATTCTGATCCGCAAAGGGTACCCCGATGCCCAGCATAGCCTTGTAAAAATTCCAGGCTGTTCCGAAGTTGGGGCAGGCAAACATGACCCATCCCACGACAACCACCAGCAAGGTATAGATGCGCTGGACCGCACCGGGCCATTTTTCCATCCAGCGCAGCAGGAAGAACTTCTCCATGGCGAGGAATACAAAATAGTATATTCCCCAGAAAATGAACTGCCATGCGGCACCATGCCACAGACCTGTGAGGGCCCACACCACAAAGAGGTTCATCACCAGCCGGGCTTTTCCCTTTCGGTTGCCGCCCAGGGGAATATAGACATATTCCCGGAACCAGGTACCCAGAGTGATGTGCCACCGCCGCCAAAACTCTGTGATGCTCCTGGATTCATAGGGATAGCGGAAGTTTTCCGGGAAACGGAAGCCAAACATCCGGCCAAGGCCGATGGCCATGTCGGAATAGGCGGAGAAGTCGAAATAGATCTGCAAGGCGAATGCCACCGCGCCCAGCCAGGCTCCCATGGTGCTGAGCTGGTGCATAGAGGAGATTTCCTCCCAGAGCTTGCCGATCTGGTTGGCAAGCAGCACCTTTTTGCCCAGACCCATGGTAAAGCGGATGGTTCCGTGATAGCAGTTTTTTACCGAATGCTTTCTGTGCTTCAGCTGGTTCTGCACATCAGAATAGCGCACAATGGGACCTGCAATCAGCTGAGGAAAGAAGCTGATATACATGGCAAAGTTCACCCAGCTCTTCTGCGCCTTTACATCCCCCCGATACACATCAATCACATAGGAAAGGGCCTGGAAGGTATAGAAGGAAATGCCAATGGGCAGGGCCGGCGCCTTCAGAGCCAGCTTTTGCAGAAACGGCAGGTTTTCCAGAATGAAGCCGAAGTATTTATAGTACGCCAATGTTCCCAGACTGAAAATCAGGCACAGCACCATCAAAATTCTGGCGATTCCGATTTTCCCCTGATGGATATACCGCTCCATCACCATGGTGAGGAACCAGATATACACGGTGGTCACCAGCATCAGAATGATGTGGGTAGGCTCGCCCCAGGCATAGAACACCAGACTCACTACCAGAAGCAGCACATTTTTGAAGCGTTCCGGCAGAAGATAATAGAAAATCAATGTCAGGGGCAGAAATATGGTCAGAAATAACAGGCTGCTAAATACCATGTCTGCATTCCTCTTACTTTATAATATTTGCCAGCTTTCCGATGAGGAAGTTACTGCCGATCATGGTGAGATTATTGGCAAAGATCAGATCATCAGCCTTCTTCTCTTTTGCAAAGGAAACCAGATCCCCGTCCCAATAGCGGTAGTCGATCTCATAAATTGTGCTGTAGTGGTCCACCAGATAAGGCAGCAGGGCGTTGCCATAGGACTCCTTCACCACCACGCATACGGAGCCGTCGGTGACATCGGGGTTAGTGAACACTGCATAGGGGTTGTCCGCACCTGCAAAGGCGCTGTACTTGGTGGAAGCTGCCCAGTCAGATACATCAGAAATGATTTCCCAGTCGTAGGTATTGCCGTCCTGGTCTGTATACTTCATGGTTGCATTCTCGGACTTGGGGCAATAGGCATGAACGGTATCGGGGTTTTCCTTCAAAATGGGATCTTCTCCGCTGTTCTGCCAGTACAGGACTCCAAGGAATCCGTCAAACTTCTTTTCTGTCCGCTCCTCCAGAGCGATGGGCTCTTTGCCCATGGCCTTGCACAGGGATTCGTAGGCATAGTAAGCGCCCCGGCCATTCCAGTGGTAGTCTGTGTGGAAATAGAGATATTCGTCCCGGTGGGCCATGAGGTTAGAAAAGCAGTTCACCGTGATCACATCGTCGGACATCTTGGCAAACAGGGTCTCAAGGGCCTCGGCCTGGTTGCTGTTGCTGGGCAGCTTCTGCGCAATATCGTCGGGAAGCACCACGCCAACGGCTGTGGGGATTGCCAGGTCATAGACCTTTGTCTCTCCCTTCAGACTCTGCGCCACCTTGTTTACAAGGCCTGCATAGACCTCGGCGGCAGCATCCACATAGGTGTACTGCTCAAAGGCTGTGTTATCCACCCGAATCACACCGGTCCCGTAGTCATGGTAGGTGCCGGACTGGCTTTTCAGCGTGGGATAGTTCCCTGTGGGCACATCGGGCGCCTGGGTGGGGCTGCCGGAAACATCCAGAGTAGGCTGAGACTCCGTTACCACGGGCTGAGACTCATTGGCAGTGGGCTTGGACTCAGAGGCCTTGGACATATGATCCAGAACCTGATTGGCATTTTGGGTATCGTTGGTGATGCACAGGAACAGATACGGCCCTACCTGGCGGGTTATGGCGTTGTCGATTTTTCCCACTTCTTCGGGAACATAGTTCATAAACTGGTTGCGAAGCTCTGCCAGATGCTTTTTTACCACTTCCATGGCAGCGCTGCCGTCAGAAGCCTTAGGCAGTGTCAGCAGTGCCACCTCATCGGCAAAATAGCCGCTTCCTGTGTAAAGCTCAATGGTGGTACCCTGAGGCAGATCCGGGAAATAAAGAATTGCGTTCTCTCCCACAGCGGACAGTTCCGTTGCATATTGCACCTGGGTCAAAAGAGACTGTACAACAGCTTTGGGGTCAATATTTTCCTCTTTTTTAGAGCAGCCTGCAATGCTGAGCAGCAGCACCAGGGCCAGCGCAAGAGAAAGGATGCGGACAGACAGTGTTTTCATAGATGTTTCTCCTTTATATTTTCTGTGTTATTTTTCTTCCTATAATATAGATGCTTGAGCGGACCAAAAGGTGACAAGCTTTTTTACAATTTTCGGAAAATTTTTTCACCGCTGCGTTTTTGAAAAAAATCGTCCTCTCAGAATTGTATCCAAGAGGACGACATTTATTTAATATCCGTCAGAACTCATGACGGGATCAGCATGTAGCACCGCCAATTACCTTCTTTTCCAGAATGGTTGTTTTATCAATTTCATCATTGAGAAGCTTATCTTCCACATAGTCAAAGCCCAGCCGCTTGATGGTATCCGCAAACCGCTCGCCGGTGATGCCTTCGTTGCGGAAGAAGAGGATCGCCCGCTCCACTACATTCATGACCTCTTCTTCTGTGGTGAAGATCCGGCCCAGAGGCTGACCGGCAGCCACCTTCTTGCCCCATCTGCCACCAATGTAGATCTTAAATCCATCTGCATAGGAAGAAATAGCACCAAAGGGGCACTTGCCCATGCAGCGTCCGCAGCTGTTGCAGTCCGCATGAATGTTGATCTTGCCATTTGTCATGTCCACAGCCTTTGTGGGGCAATTCTTCTCCACCTGGCAGACCTTACATCCACGGCACTTGTCCAGATTTACGATAGGCTTGCGCTGTCCCACGATACCCAAATCGTTGAGATCGGGCTTTACGCAGTTATTGGGACAGCCACCCACGGCAATCTTAAACTTATGGGGCAGGACCACATCGTGATAGCCCAGATAGAACCGCTCGTGAATCTTTTCGCTGAGGCCATAGGTATCAATCAGGCCATACTGGCAGGTGGTACCCTTACAGGAGACCACGGGACGCACCAGAGAACCGGTACCGCCGGTAATCAGGTTGTGCTCGTTGAGGAAGGCCATCACCTCATCCAGCTTTTCATATTTCACCCCTTGGATCTCCATGGTAAGCCGGGTGGTCATGGTGACTTCACCGCTGCCAAAGCGCTCTGCGGCCTCTGCAATGGCCCGATGGTCTGCGGCGGTGATCTTACCGTTCTTGGTAATGACACGAACATTGAACACATCTGCATAGCGTTTGTCCTGCAAGCAGCCCAAGCCCTTTACCCGCTTGATTTCCAAAGCGGACAGCTTTCCCACGGGGTTTTCCACCCTTACATTGGTCATAAAGACACCGCCTTCCAGAACTTTGGTGTTGGTATAGCCATAGTGCTTCAGGCGATTCTGGAGCAGATAGCCTCTCTTGCCCTTGGCGCAGACCAGAAGCAGCTTTTCATCCTTGCCGATTCCTTCGATCTCGCCCTTGACCTTCCCCAGATCCACCCAGGTAGCGCCGAAGAGCTTGGGCTGGGGCTGCACATCCAGAACACGGTAGCCCTTGGCCTCCCCTGCCTGATACTGCACGGGGGTGAAGGTCTCAAAAGCGCCGCTCATCTTGTTCTCCAGCACATAGCAGGCCTGGACAAAAGGATGGATGGCCGTGGAGAATGGAGGTGCATAGGCAAAATCCATAGCGTCAAAGTCGTGGACCTTGAGCCCCGCAGAAATGCCCACCACTGCAATGTCTGTCATCTTGTCCACGGCGCCTGCGCCCAGGACCTGGATGCCCAGAAGCCTTTCGGTCTTTCTGTCTGCAATGAGCTTTGTGACAAATGAATCGGAATCGGGATAGTAATGGGCCTTGTCATCGGCAATGCTGATAACGGTCACGGGATCGAAGCCGGCATCTCTGGCCTGCTTCTCCGTCAGGCCGGTGCGGCCGGCGTTCAGGTCGTGTGCAAGCTTCACAACACCGGTGCCCAGGCAGCCTGCATAGGGTGTGTCGGTTCCGGTCAGGGTCTTTGCCAAGGCTCTGCCCGTAATATTGGCAGTGGAACCCATGGCGGACCACTGGGGCTTGTTGGTCACACGGTTGCTCACCATGGCACAGTCACCGGCTGCATAAATGTCTTCCAGATTGGTTCTCTGGTATTCGTCCACCACAATGGTTCCCTTGAACATTTCAATGCCACTGTCCTGAAGGAATGCAGTTGCAGGACGGACACCAATGCACAAAATCACAAGATCAGCAGGGATTCTTCCTGCGCTGGTCTGGACACCGGTGGCCTTCTCCTCGCCCTCGATGGCCTGCACCGCAGTGCTGAGCAGGACTCTGATTCCCTTCTTTACCAGATGGGTCATGGCAAAGCCGGCCATTTCCGGGTCCATGATATTGGGCATGATCTGATTTTCCATGTCGATGAGGGTAACGGACAGCTTCTGTGTCAGGAGATTCTCTGCCATTTCCAGGCCGATGAATCCGGCACCTACCACCACTGCTTTTTTGCAGTCGTTCTTTTCTATGTAGCTGCGGATCGCAATGGCGTCCTCAGGGGTACGCACGGCAAACACGCCACCGCGAGACACGCCCTCCAGCTTGGGAACCACAGGAGCCGCACCCGTAGAAATCACCAGTTTGTCATAGGCCACCGTTTCTTCCGTGCCATCTGCAACGGAACGGACCCGGATCTGTCTGGCCTTTGCATCTACGGCAACCGCCTCTTTTCCGGTGAATACCGTAGCTCCGGTCAAGGAGGCGAATTTCGCGGGAGAGTTCACGATCAGCTCCTCCCGGGTCTCGATGGTGCCGCCTACATAATAAGGCAGACCACAGCCTGCATAGGAAATATCGTAGCTTTTGGTATAGATCTCCACCTGCATATCCGGATCTTCTCGTCTGAGCTTTGCGGCAACCTTTGTGCCGGCTGCTACTCCACCAATAATGACAGTCTTCATGTCAAAGTCTCCTTTACTGTTTTATATTTCTGATCGCAATCTGTTCTTGTCTCATTGATTATACCTAAAAATTGTGGTATTATCAAATCATTGTTTGTTATCGTTCCATAAGTACATATTATCAAAAGAGGTAAGAACGCTCATGCTTGATTTCAGACTTGAGACATTTCTTTCGGTATGCAATACCATGAATTATCGCAAAAGTGCGGAGCTGCTGCATATTACGCAGCCAGCCGTTACCCAGCATATTCAGCATTTGGAGCAGGATTACGGCTGCAAACTCTTTATATATGAAAATCGGCAGCTAAAAAAAACAAAGGCAGCGGCTATTTTGGAGCAATATGCACATACTATGAAGCTCAACGAGGAAAATCTGTTTTGCCAGCTGCAAAACAGTGATATCACCTCTCTCCATGTGGGTGCCACAAAAACAGTGGGAGAATGTGTCATCAGTCAGTTTGCAGAGCCCTATATTGCCTGTCCGAATCACGAATTGGAGCTGGTGGTGGATAATACCATTCATCTTCTGGACCTGATCGATGACTGCAAGCTGGATTTTGCCCTGATCGAGGGAAACTTTGATAAGACAAAGTACGGCTACAGTCTGTTCAGCCGGGAGGCCTTTGTGGGAGTCTGCGCGCCCAGCCATCCCTTCGCCGGCCGCAGCCTGTCCATCCCTGAGGTCTTAAAGGAAACCGTGATCTGCCGCGAGGAGGGCTCCGGCACCAGAGCCATTCTGGAAAATAAGCTTTCGGACTATAATGAATCCATTTCCCAGTTCCGCAGAACCATCTGCATCAACTCCTTCTCCCTGATTCTGGAATATGTACGAAAGGGATACGGAATTTCCTTCGTCTATGAAATTTTAGCGAAGAAAAGCGGGCTTGCCACCTTCCAAATCGAAAGCTGTGAGATTGAACGAGAGTTCAATTTTGTCTATCTGAAAAATACCTGCGCAGAGGCAAAGATTCAGCATTTCCTTGATTGTAAACCAGACATAAAAACATAGTTGACAATTAAATTTCTCTGCTCTATAATCAGGTTGATACTTGTAACAGATCAGAGGTAATGTCTATGAAATCAAGGCAAAAGCTCCTGGATATGACCTATGTGGCACTGTTCGCCGTGGTCATTGCCGCCTGCTCCTGGATCAGCATTCCCGCTGCCGTCCCCTTTACCATGCAGACCTTCGGGGTTTTCATGGCGATAGGGACCCTGGGCGGAAAGCGTGGGACTCTGGCAGTTTTGGTCTATCTGCTGCTGGGGACCTTCGGCGCTCCCGTCTTTTCGGGATTTACCGGGGGCGTGGGCTGCATTCTGGGCAGCACCGGCGGCTACATTGTGGGATTTCTGGTCTCGGCCCTCACAATGTGGGGCCTGGAGCGCCTTCTGGGCAGGAGCTATCCGGCTCTGGCCTTTTCCATGGTGGCAGGTCTTTTGGTCTGTTACCTCTTTGGGACCCTTTGGTTCATGGCAGTCTATGCCAAAGGTACCGAAGCCATGGGGATGTGGGCCGCTCTGTGCACCTGCGTGTTTCCCTATGTTCTGCCGGACCTGTTGAAAATCATATTGGCCCTCACCCTTTGCAAACGACTTTCCAGGGCGGTCAAACACAATCAAGATAAGGTGACAGGATGAACTCTGCATGGATAAAACTCCGGGCCCACCACGGCATGTGTCTTGCCTTTTTCCGTGGAAAGGGCTACAGCAGCGGCTTTGTGGCCCACATGGCCCAGGTGCAGCAGGCCCTGGAAAAAAATCCTCTGGTCCGTGTGGTCTGCGAGACCGATCTCATTTGCAAGGCCTGCCCCAACAACCATGACCGGGTCTGCTGCGATCAGGAGAAAGTGAGCTTCTATGATGCGCAAGTTTTGAAGGCCTGTGGGCTGACCGCCGGGGAGATCCTGCCGTACCGCACCTTTCAGGCCCTGGTCTATGACAATATTTTAATTCCGGGCAAGCGGGAGCATATCTGCGGCAGCTGCCAATGGACGGAATTGTGCCATTTGACTCAACAGAAGCCTCAGCATGAGGAGAGGAGCTTCCATGACGACAAAAGAGAAGATACTAGAGCTGTTTGAATCCAATAAGGGCGTCTATTTTTCAGGGGAATCCCTGGCCCAAACCCTGAACGTTTCCAGAGCCGCAGTCTGGAAGGCCGTGGACCGGCTGAGAAGCGAGGGCTATTGCATTGCCGCCGTAACCAACCGGGGCTATTGTCTGTCGGAACAGACCGACATTTTATCCCCTCAGGGAATCCGAAAGTATTTAAAGGAATCCCTCCCCCCGCTGGAGCTTACGGTGCTTCCATCGGTGGATTCCACCAACTCCTTCCTGCGGGAAAAGGCGAATGCCGGAGCCCGGGAAGGACTCACCGTTCTTTCCAACCGGCAGAGTGCAGGAAGAGGCCGACGGGGCCGCTCTTTCTTTTCCCCCGGAGAAACTGGGGTATATTTCAGCATTTTGCTCCGCCCCACCTGCTGCTCCCCTCAGGAATCGGTACAAATCACCACCATGGCCGCCGCCGCCATGTGCGAGGCCATGGAAGAAGTTTCCGAAGAAACCCCCGGGATCAAATGGGTCAATGATATCTTTATCAGAGGGAAAAAGGTCTGCGGGATCTTGACCGAGGCTTCTGTGGGGCTGGAAAACGGTCTGCTGGACTATGCCATTTTAGGGGTGGGACTGAATGTCTATCCACCGCAGGAGGGCTTCCCGGCAGAACTCAAAGACACCGCGGGAACCGTGTTTCAAGCCCCTCGAAAGGACATGAAAAATCGCCTGGTGGCAGCCTTTCTCAATCATTTTATGTTCTATTATTCCGCAGCCCCCAAAGGCGCCTATGTGGCGCAGTACCGACGCTACAGTCTGGTTTTAGGAAAGTCCGTCACCGTTGTGCGCGACAGCGGAAATCGGGACGCCGTGGTCTGTGGCATTGACGAAGAATGTCATCTGCTGGTTCGGTATCCTGACGGGAAAGAGGACTGCCTTTCCTGCGGTGAAATTCAAATCCACATATAAAATGTTGTCCCGCCGCAAGCCTTGGGCCTGCGGCGGGACTTTTTGCATCTATACGCCTGCAACGCTTTGAGAGGAACCTGCCATGGCAGGTTCCTCTCAAGGTACGCCGGAATGAAATCAATCGATAATAACCAGAGGCTTGATGAGATCTCTGGGCTTATCCTTCATGAGCATGAGGGCAGGCTCTACATTCTCGAGGCCGTGGAAGGTATGGGTAATCAGCTTTTCGGGATGGATTCTGCCGGTCATAATGAGGCGGGCCAGCTTTTCCGCACGCAGACGGCCGCCGGGCATCAGGCCGCCGCGGATCTGCTTGTGACCCATGCCGCAGCCCCACTGGACTCTGGGAATGGGCACGGTGTCCCCTTCGCCCAGATAATTGACATTGCCGATGATTCCGCCGGGCTTCAGGATCTCCAGAGCCTGTGCGAAGGTGTTGTTGTCACCACCGGCTACAATGACCTTGTCAACGCCCTTGCCATGGGTCTTGTCCAGGATCTGCTGCACAATGTCACCTTCCCGGTAGTTGATGATATCGGTTGCACCAAATTCCCGGGCAAGGTCCGTGCAGTTCTTCCGGGAACCTACTGCAAAGATTTCAGCGGCACCACGAATGGCAGCAGCGGCCACACCCATAAGTCCTACAGGGCCAACGCCGATCACCGCCACATTGTCGCCAAAGGTGATATCGGCCAGCTCGGCACCGTGGAAGCCTGTGGGAACCATGTCAGCCAGCATGGTGGCAGCACCCAGATCCATGCCCTCAGGCAGGTGGGCCAGATTGCCATCGGCATCGTTCACATGGAAAAATTCAGCAAACACACCGTCTTTGAAGTTGGAGAACTTCCAGCCGGAAAGCATGCCGCCGGAATGCATGGGGAAACCACCCTGTGCTTCCAAGGAATTCCAGTCGGGGGTAATGGCGGTAATGAGCACCTTATCGCCGGGCTTAAAGTCCTTGACCAGGGCGCCGACTTCCACTACTTCACCAACCGCTTCATGACCCAGAATCATGTCCTTGCGATCACCAATGGCACCTGACCACACCGTATGGATATCAGATGTGCAGGGGGCAAGGGCCAGAGGTTTACAGATTGCATCCAGGGGGCCGCAGGTAGGAATCTCCTTCTCGACCCAGCCGGTAGCACCGATTTTTAACATTGCAAAACCTTTCATAGTTGTTACCTCCATTGTTCTGGTTTGTAGGCTTTTTTGCTGGTTGGATTCTACCACATACATCTAAATAAGTCAATATTTATCGATAATATTTTATAGATATATTTTTACCAATTTTATCCGGCCAGATCCCCCCCTGCTTTTGTGCGTCTCTACAAATAAAGAAGTTTCCCGGACAGGCCGCTCATTTTCCATATCAGAATTGACATTTCCTCTTTTCAGTGGTATATTAGACAAGGCCTTGGGCCAATTTATAAAAACAGAGGTGAGATCATGGACAGTAGTAGTTGTCGAAGTACAGACACGGTAAGCCGATATTGTAAAAATACCAGGGGCCGCACTGTGTTCGTGGTCTGATCGTGTTTTTACTTAATACCTGACTTTCCATTGTCTGTTCTCCAAGCTGCACTACATCACCATTCGGTCGGTGTGGGATTGCCGCTTTCAGGTGACAATGGTTTTTTTGTGCCCTGTAGCCCCTCCTATGCTGACCTCCCCATCTTTTGATGTACAAGGAGGTACGGAACAATGAACAATAAGAAGACCAATCCGGCAGAAGTTTCTGCCGGCTCCCAGCATCCTGACTACAAGACTGAAATTGCTGCCATTGTCCGCAGCAATCTGGCCCCCATGCTCATGGGCGAGAAGCTCCAGACCTACCATGAAATGGACATTGCCCTGGCCCTGGAGCTGCTGCGAAAAGAAGAGCGGCTCAAGCTCTATCGTGTGCTGAATCACGAAGTTCTGGCGGAAGTCCTGGCCTATTCCGATCATCTGACCGACTACTTAATGGAGCTTGGCATTACCAAGCAGGTGGCCATCCTGTCCGAGCTGGAACCCATGGCCGCCGCCGAAGCCCTCCAGGAGATGGACAAGGAGCATCGCAATTCCCTGCTTGACCTCATGGAAGAGGAATCCAAAGGGGAAATTTTAATGCTGAACTCCTTCCACGAGGACGAAATCGGCAGCCAGATGACCACCAATTACATTTCCATTTCCAAAGGGATCAGCGTCCGCCAGGCCATGCGGGAGCTTGTGGATCAGGCCGCCGACAACGACAATATCTCCACCCTCTATGTGGTGGACGAAGACGATACCTTCGTCGGTGCCATCGACCTGAAAGATTTGATTATTGCCAGAGATCACACGGATTTAGAGGATATCACCATGAAATCCTATCCGTATGTGTATGCCAACGAGCAAATCGAAGACTGTATCGAGCGAATCAAGGCCTACTCCGAGGACTCCATTCCTGTTCTGGACGGATACAACCGGCTCAAGGGCGTTTTGACCGCCCAGGATATCACCCGATTGGTGGACGAGGAGATGAGCGACGACTACGCAAAACTGGGTGGTCTGACCGCTGAGGAGGACTTGCAGGAGCCTCTGAGAAAGAGTATCCGCAAGCGTCTGCCTTGGCTGGTGGTGCTGCTGGGCCTGGGCCTTGTGGTCTCCACGGTGGTGGGTCTCTTTGAAAGCGTTGTGGCAAGCCTCACTGTGGTGGTTTGCTTCCAGTCCCTCATTCTGGATATGGCC
>JARIBV010000065.1 GCA_029257335.1 Faecousia sp. | reverse complement strand
GCGTGCCCCGTTCTCCTACATAGGTGTCCAGGCCGTCGGGCATTGCCAGAATATCTTCATAGATCTCCGCCTTCTTGGCGGCCTCAATGACCTCTTCTCTTGTGGCGTTGGGTTTGCCATAGCGGATGTTTTCAAAAATGCTATCGGCAAAAAGGAACACATCCTGCTGTACAACGCCAATGTTCCGGTGAATGGACTGCTGCTTGATGTTCCGAACATCGACCCCATCGATTTCAATAGAGCCGCTGGAAACATCGTAAAATCTGGGAATCAGCTGGCACAATGTGGACTTTCCGCCACCGGAAGGGCCAACAATGGCAATGGTTTCGCCGGGCTTCACATGCAGATCCACTTTGTGCAGCACCGCCAGATCCGCATCATAGGCAAACGACACATTCTTTACATCAATGCGACCCTCAACCTTTTCCATGGAGATTGCATCCGGTGCATCCTGCTGACTGGGCTCCGTGGCCATGATATCACAGAACCGGGACAGGCCCGCAAAGCCGCTGGCAAAAAGCTCAGAGAAGTTTGCCAGCTTTCGCAGAGGATTGATAAAGGTGCCAATATACAAAGAGAAGGTCAGAAGATCCACCAAATCCATATGACCCTCCATAATCAGCCAGCCGCCATAGGCCACAACCACTACCTGCAAAATTCCCAGGAAGAACTCCATGGTAGAGGAAAAGCGAGCCATAGCCTTGTGAAACTGACGCTTTGAGACCTTAAATCTGTCATTGGCCCGGGAGAACCGCTCGCTTTCCCATTTCTCATTGGCAAAGGCTTTCGCTGTGCGGAAACCGGACAGGGACGATTCAATTTCCGTATTGATATGACCGATTTTCTTTTTCACTTCCTTGGAGGCGGCAGACATGCGCTTTCTCTGGAATGTGACCACCAGTCCGAAAATCGGAAGCAAAACGGCAACCAGCAGTGCCAGCCGCCACTGCACATGGAACAGGACTGCCAGAGCACCTACGATAGTGATGCAGGCAATGGCCGTATCCTCCGGGCCGTGGTGGGCAAGTTCGGTGAGATCAAACAGATCAGAGGTCAGGCGGCTCATAAGCTGACCTGTACGATTTCTGTCATAAAAATCAAAGCCCAGTTCCTGCATATGACCGAATAAATCCCGCCGAATATCCGCTTCCACACGGATGCCAAAGGTGTGGCCCCAATAGCAGACAATGTAATTCAAAAGGGTTCTGAGCAGATAGAACACCACCACCACGGCCATCACAATGAAGAAGGTTCTGTATGCCTGATCCGGAAGCCAATGATACAGCGCAGTTCTGGTAATCATAGGAAACGCAAGATCGATCCCCGCCATCAGGATGGCACAGCAGATGTCCAGCGCAAACAATCCTTTGTGTGCCTGAAAGTAGGTAAAGAAAATCCGAAGCGGATTCCAGGTCCTGTATTCCTTGGTTGTCAATTTTTTCTTCATTACGCAATTCCTTTCTCTTTTTTTCTTCTTATTATACCTGATTTGCAAAAACTTGCAAGATGCAAGTCTGCATCATTCTGTCTTGTCAGTTTGCAATTTTTCGTGTATACTGTAGAAAACGGACCGGAGGTCTCAACATGGAACGAATTGAAACGCAGCAAGATTATGTGGTCTGCATAAAACCCGTCGGTGTATCTTCAGAGGATGGCCCCGGCTCCATGCCCGCCCTGCTGCGGCAGGAATTGGGAGGGGAGATTTTTCCTGTGCACCGGCTGGATTTAAATGTAGGCGGACTGATGGTTTATGCAAGGACCAAAGCCGCCGCGGCAAAGCTCTCGCAGGCCGTCCAGGAAGGCACCATGATTAAGGAATATCTTGCAGTCCTTCACGGCATCCCGGAGCAGCCGGAAGGCTGCTATGAGGATCTGCTCTGGAAGGACAGCCGAAAAAACAAGGTTTTTGTGGTAACCCGGTGTCGCAAGGGGGTAAAGCAAGCCAGACTCACTTATCGTTGCATTGAGACGGTGAACGGAACTACTTTGGTGCATATCCGTCTTCATACAGGCCGCAGCCATCAAATCCGGGTCCAGTTTGCCTCGCGGCGCACGCCGCTTCTGGGGGATCATAAATACGGAAGTCGGGATGAGACAAAATCCCCGGCCCTGTGGTCCGCCCGCCTCACCTTCCCCCACCCAAAAACGAAGGAGCTTCTCACCTTCTCCTGTCTGCCCTCCGGAACTGTCTGGGACGGGTTTCAAGCCCCACAGTTGAGTGAATTGCCCTGAATCATCAAAATAGAGCTGTGGCAGCCATCTTTCTGCCACAGCTCTTTTCTTATATATGATGCAGAATCAGGGCACACGCCAGCTTCATGCCCGGAAGAACACTGTCCCTGTAAATCCACTCTCCTCGCGTATGGGCCCCCGCTCCCACGCAGCAGCCAACACAAACGGAGGTGATCCCCTGAGACAGGGGGATATTGCAGTCCGTAGAGCCTGCCCCATAAATAAGCGGAGTTCCAAAGTACTTTTCATAGGCGGCCGCTGCACGGTTTGTAAGGGTCTGCTCTGCGTGAGGCTCTACAGAAATTCCGCAGGGCCGGTCCCCCACCTGGGTCACCGTCACCCGAACTCCCTTTGCCTGATAGTAAGCAATGCAGGCCCGGAAATGCTGTTCCATCAAATCCAGGGATTCCTTTTCGTCAGAACGAAATTCATAGAGCATCTGTGCATGCTGCGCAATGGTATTGACGGAGGTACCGCCTTCTATGGTGCCCACATTATAGGTGCTTTTCCCCTTTTCCGGCACCTTCAAGGTATACAAGCTGTCGATCATGGAGGCCAGGTAGACAATGGCATTGCGGTTTCCAAAGTCAGAAAGAGAATGGCCGCCCTCGGTATCCACCGCAACCTGATAGCGTCTGGAGCCCACGGCCCGGTTCACGCCATGGTCATTGGCACTGTCAAAGGTGACAAATTCTCTGATTCGATCCCCATAGGTCTCAATGATCTTTCTGGCACCTTTGAGATTTCCCAGTCCTTCTTCTCCGGCGTTTACCACCAGAACAAGGCCGCAGTCTTTGGGTTTCATATGGTGCTGCGCAAGATACTTTGCCGCCATTAAAAGGGCCACTGCATTGGCTGTGTCATCTCCGATTCCGGGGCAGTAAATCTTGCCGTCCTCCATCCGAAGCGGCAGCTCCTCCAAATCCGGGAACACCACATCACTGTGAGCCATAAAGACCATGACAGGACGATTCCCTTCACAGCCCACAGGATAGACCACATTCCATGCATCGTCTAT
>JARIBV010000013.1 GCA_029257335.1 Faecousia sp. | reverse complement strand
TCCAGTCCCTCATTCTGGATATGGCCGGTAATGTGGGTACCCAGTCCCTGGCCATTACCATTCGTGTCCTCATGGACGAGCAGCTCACAGGCAAGCAGAAGCTGTCTCTGGTTGCCAAGGAAGCCCGGGTGGGCCTGAGCAATGGCTTGATTCTGGGTTCTTTGTCTTTTCTCCTCATCGGCCTGTATCTGTTCCTTCTGAAGGGCGAAGCCGTGACTTTGGCTTTTTCCGTGTCCTTCTGCACAGGTACCGCACTGCTGGTTTCCATGTTCCTTTCCAGTATTACGGGTACCATTATCCCGATTATTTTTAAGAAGCTGAACATCGACCCCGCCGTGGCCTCCGGTCCTCTCATTACCACCATCAACGACCTGGTGGCAGTTGTGACCTATTACGGCATGGCCTGGATCCTTCTCATTGGGGTCATGGGGCTGTAGATACGGGAAGTTTCCTGATCCTTTGGTGAGATTCATCAAAAAGTGCTTGCATTTTTTCCATATCAGATGTACAATAAAGCCAATCAAATAGCAAGGGGAGCTTGTATCACAGGCTGAGAGGAAGGTGAGACCTTCGACCCGTGAACCTGATTTGGATAATGCCAACGTAGGGAGCTTATGTGACGCCTGAATTACGGGAAGATACCAAATCGGTATCTTCCCGTTTTTATTTTTATCTGGAGGTACCATATGATTACCATAAACGGAGCGGCTGTTGACGCCAACGGAAAAACACTGGAAGACTATTTATCTTCCACATCCTATGACCCCAGGCGGATTGCCGTGGAGCGCAACGGCTCCATTGTCCCCAAATCTCAATATGGGCAGACGGTCCTGCAAGAAGGGGACTCCATTGAAATCGTCAGCTTTGTAGGAGGTGGCTGAGTTGCCTCCGATTCCGACCAAAGAGGCCCTTCGGGTCGCCCTGGCGCAGCGCCACGGAGAAGCCCTTCAGGCCAAACTGGAACAAACCACCGTGGCAGTCTGCGGGCTGGGCGGGCTGGGCTCCAATATTGCCATTTCTCTGGCAAGAGCCGGCATCGGAACTCTGATCCTGATCGACTTTGACCGGGTGGATCTTTCCAACCTGCATCGGCAGCAATACCGGGCAAATCAGGTGGGCCGTTTCAAAACCGAAGCTCTGGCAGAGATACTTACAGACATTTCCCCCTATTTGAAGATCGAATGCCACACAGAGCCCGTCACCCAAGAAAATTTTCTCTCGCTTCTGCGGGGTGCAGACTTCATCTGTGAGGCCTTTGACGATCCGGAGGCCAAAGCCATGCTGACCAACGGCGTTTTGGAGCAGCTGCCCGACGCCTATCTGATTGCAGCCTCCGGCATGGCCGGGCTGGGCTCTGCCAATGCCATTCAAACAAAAAAAATTACCGGGCACTTCTATCTCTGCGGAGATTTTGTCAGCGATGTGGCCGACCACAGCACCCTGGTCTCCTCCCGGGTCATGGTATGTGCCGCCCACCAAGCCCATATGGTGATCCGGATCCTGGCACAGGAATTTGAACCTTAAGAAAGAAGGAATTGATTATGAACCACACAGACCCTCTCATGATCGGCGGGCACGAGTTTCACTCCCGTTTCATCCTCGGCTCCGGCAAATACTCCATGAAGCTCATTGAATCCGCCATCAAGGACGCCGGTGCGGAAATCATCACCCTGGCGGTCCGCCGGGCCAACACCAAAGAGCAGGAAAATATTCTGGACTTCATTCCCAAGGGTGTGACCCTGCTGCCCAATACCTCCGGCGCAAGAGACGCCCGGGAGGCTGTCCGGATCGCCCGTCTGGCCAGAGAGCTGGGCTGCGGTGATTTTGTCAAAGTGGAGATCATGCGGGATTCCAAATACCTGCTGCCCGATAATCAGCAGACCATTGAGGCCACGGAGATCCTGGCAAAGGAAGGCTTTGTGGTCATGCCCTATATGTATCCCGACCTCAATGCTGCCCGGGATCTGGTGAATGCCGGTGCTGCCACCATTATGCCTCTGGCCTCCCCCATCGGCTCCAATAAGGGGCTGGCCACCAGGGAATTCATCCAGATCCTCATTGACGAAATCGACCTTCCCATTATTGTGGACGCAGGCATCGGAAGACCTTCTCAGGCCTGCGAAGCCATGGAAATGGGTGCCGCCGCCATTATGGCCAATACGGCGCTGGCCACCGCCGGAGATCTTCCCATGATGGCCTCTGCCTTCCGCCAGGCCATCGAGGCAGGCCGCAAGGCCTATCTGTCCGGTCTGGGCAGAGTGCTGGCTCGGGGCGCTTCCGCCTCCGACCCTCTCACCGGATTTCTCCGAAACTAAAGGAGGAGCAGCATGGAAAACCAGTTTTTTGTGGATTCTGCCTTTCTCTCTGAGGAAGCACTATCCAAAAAGCACCGTCTGGAAACAGACCCCTCCTGCCGCCGCAGCCACATGGAATATATGCCCGGCATGGAGCAGCTGCAATCTGACATCTGCCCCACCGTCATGGAGCATATGCATTCTTATGAGTATCACAAGTACACCGCCAAGGAGGTACAGGCCGCTCTGGAGCACGAAACCTGCTCCATCGAGGACTTTAAGGCCCTCCTGTCCCCGGCTGCCCAGCCCTTCCTGGAGCAGATGGCGCAGAAGGCCCGGGTGGAGACCAGCAAACACTTCGGAAACACGGTCTATCTCTTCACCCCCCTCTACATCGCCAACTACTGCGAAAACTACTGCGTCTATTGCGGCTTCAACTGCTATAACCATATCAAGCGGATGAAGCTCACCATGGAGCAGATCGAACACGAAATGAAGGTCATTGCAGACTCCGGCATGGAAGAAATCCTGATCCTCACCGGCGAAAGCAGAGCCCAGAGCGATGTGGAGTACATCGGCGAGGCCTGCAAGCTTGCACGGAAGTATTTCCGCATGGTGGGTCTGGAAATCTACCCGGTCAACACCGACGAATACCACTATCTGCATACCTGCGGCGTGGATTATGTGACGGTGTTTCAGGAGACCTATGACGCCGACAAATATGAAACCCTCCATCTCATGGGACACAAGCGGGTATGGCCCTATCGGTTCGACTCTCAGGAGCGAGCCCTTCGGGGCGGTATGCGAGGAGTCGCCCTTTCGGCCCTTCTGGGCCTGTCGGACTTCCGCAAGGATGCCCTGGCCACCGGTCTGCACGCCTACTATTTGCAGCGCAAGTACCCACAGGCCGAAATCTCCCTGTCCTGCCCCAGACTGCGGCCCATTATCAACAACGACAAAATCAATCCCCTGGATGTGGGGGAAACGCAGCTGTGTCAGATTCTGTGTGCCTACCGGATTTTCCTCCCCTTTGCCGGGATCACCGTCTCTTCCCGGGAAAGCGAGCAGTTTCGCAACGGTATCGTAAAAATCGCCGCCACCAAGGTTTCTGCCGGTGTGTCCACGGGAATCGGGGACCACGAGAGTAAATACACCGGAACGGAATCAGAAGAAGCCCAGGGTGACGAGCAGTTTGAAATTGATGACAGCCGAAGCTTCCACCAGATGTATCAGGATATGGAAGGACAGGGGCTGCAGCCGGTCCTCAATGATTATCTCTATGTCTAAGATTTTATGTATCACCAACCGAACACTGTGCCGGGATGATTTCGCACAGCGCCTGGGCCGCATCGCCGCAGCCCATCCCGCAGGGATCATCCTGCGGGAAAAAGATCTGTCGGCCCCGGACTATGAGGCCCTTGCCCGGAAGGCGCTTGCGATCTGCCAGGCCCAGGGAACCCCATGTATTCTCCACAGCTTTGTGGATGTGGCCATTTCCCTGCGTGCACAGGCCATTCATCTGCCTCTACCCCTGCTGCGTACCATGACCCGTCAGGAAAAGGCCTGCTTTTCCGTTCTGGGTGCTTCCTGTCACTGTGTGCAAGACGCTGTGGAGGCTGAGGCCCTGGGCTGTACTTATGTCACGGCAGGACATGTCTTTGATACCGATTGCAAAAAAGGACTCCCGGGCCGTGGTCCGGACTTTTTACAGGCAGTATGCCAGGCCGTTGCCATTCCCGTCTATGCCATCGGCGGCATTGCCCCTCAAAATATGCATCTGATACGCCATGCCGGCGCCGCAGGTGCCTGTGTTATGAGCAGCATTATGAAGGCCCCGGATGTGGGGGCGTTCCTGAAAGAACTGGAATAATCTATATTTTACTCGTGTGTTTGCTTCTGCCTTGGGCAGAGGCTGACCAGCGGCAGACCGGGGGCACCACTCTCTGTCGCTCAATAAAAGATATGCTGAAATCTGAAAGGAGCATCCCAGTGAACACAGCATTATCCACCCTGCGCATTTATGCCAGGGGAGGCGCCGGTATTCAGGCAGATCGGAAAACGATCCCCGTGAATGGTGTCCCAGCCATTGGTCTATCCCTTTGGCAGGACACAGCCGGCGCTCCCCTTGCCCATCATTCCCGGTATTTTCCTAAAATCTAACTGAATACAAAGGAGAACTCACAATGGAAACCAGAACTTATGCAACCCAGATGGAAGCCGCCCGGAAGGGCATCGTGACCCCGGAGCTGGAAATCGTAGCAAAAAAGGAGCGCATGACCCCTCAGGAGCTGCTGCCCCTGGTGGCCAGCGGCAAGGTGGTCATTCCCGCCAACAAAAACCACCGCTGTCTCAGCCCCGAAGGTGTAGGCTCTATGCTCCGCACGAAAATCAATGTCAATCTGGGCGTTTCCCGGGACTGCAAGGACTATGATGTAGAAATGCAGAAGGTCCTTTCCGCCGTCAACATGGGTGCAGAAGCCATTATGGACCTGTCCAGCCATGGCAATACCCAGCCCTTCCGCCAGAAGCTCACACAGGAGTGCCCGGCAATGATCGGCACCGTTCCCGTCTATGACAGCGTGATTCACTATCAGCGGGACCTCAACACCCTGACCGCCAAGGATTTCATCGATGTGATCCGGCTGCACGCCCAGGACGGCGTGGACTTTGTGACGCTGCACTGCGGCATCACCCGCAAAACCATCGATCAGATCCGCAAGCACAAGCGCAAAACAAACATCGTTTCCCGGGGCGGTTCTCTGGTCTTTGCCTGGATGTGCATGACCGGTGAGGAAAATCCTTTCTATGAGTACTATGACGAGATCCTGGACATCTGCCGGGAATATGATGTGACCATCTCTCTTGGCGATGCCTGCCGTCCCGGCTGTCTGGCCGATGCCACGGATGTATGCCAGATCGAAGAGCTGGTACGCTTGGGCGAGCTGACCAAGAGAGCCTGGGAAAAGGATGTGCAGGTCATCGTGGAGGGCCCCGGCCATGTGCCTATGGACCAGATCGCCGCCAATATGACCGTTCAGCAGACCCTGTGCATGGGGGCTCCTTTCTATGTTCTTGGGCCTCTGGTCACAGACATTGCACCCGGTTACGACCACATCACAGGCGCCATCGGCGGTGCCATTGCCGCTATGAACGGCGCTGCCTTCCTGTGCTATGTGACACCGGCTGAGCATTTGGCCCTTCCCAATCTGGACGATGTGAAGCAGGGCATCATTGCCAGCAAGATTGCCGCCCACGCCGCTGACATCGCCAAAGGAGTACGTGGCGCCAGAGAGGTGGATGACCGCATGGGTGATGCCAGAAGAGCCCTGGACTGGGAGGCCCAGTGGGCCTGCGCTCTGGACCCGGAGACCGCCAAGGCCATTCGCGCCGACCGTTCTCCCGAGCACGACGACACCTGCTCCATGTGCGGCAAGTTCTGTGCCGTGCGGAGCATGAACAAGGCTCTGAACGGCGAGGTCATCGACATTCTGTAAACTGGTTTCCACAGCCCCTGTGGACATATCCCACTGCCAGCTCTGACTGATTACTTTTCTTTACCCATAAACTGCATAAGCCCCCCACCGTGCCGTCTCGAATGTCTTGTTTTCGAGCTTGTGCACCGTGGGGGGCTTTTTTATGGACGATATTCTTTATTCTTCAATGATATAGGCGCTGACGATCTCTGCAATGTAGAGCGTATGGAGGTCTCGCATATCATCTTCCGGCGTTCCCTCTTCACATTGGGGATAATACCGGTCCACCACCTCCCCGGGCATCGCTGCGGCCTCCTGCTTCTGCCGGTAAAGCACTCTGCATTCCAGGGTCAAAGGCAGTTCCTTGATTCCGGGTACAGCAATCACTTCCGGAGCCTCTTGATGCAGTCCAAGAGCCTGGAACTTATCCACATCCCGGCCGGACTTGGTGCCGCACAGTGACAGAATGGGGCCTGCCTGCTCATCCAAAGGGATGTTCACCGTGAATTCTTTGGTATCATCCAGAAACTCCTTGGTAAATCTGCTTTCCCGGACAAAGGCGGTAAAGACAGGTTTTCTCCATTCTACGCCCAGGGTTCCCCAGCCAATGGTCATGGTATTGACCTGCTCTCCTCTCTTGGTGGTCAGCAGGATTCCCTTTTTCATGGCCTTACAGATTTGCCCTGCATAGTTAAATACATCGATCTGCTTTTTCATTATCGTGTCTCCTCCTTATAATGATTTTTCTTCATTTTATCATTCTCTGAGGCGCAATGCAAATGAATTTTGCCGTCTGGTTTCTCCATGGGTAAATTTTTCCGTATTACAGAAAAAAACCACCTCTGTCTGAATGACAAAGGTGGTTTTGGCTCCCCCTGTTGGACTCGAACCAACGACTCCCTGATTAACAGTCAGGTGCTCTACCGACTGAGCTAAGGAGGAATATTTGTGTTGGCATTACCTATCTTCCCGACC
>JARIBV010000107.1 GCA_029257335.1 Faecousia sp. | reverse complement strand
CCCTTGCGACTGCTGTTACGATTGCAGTTGTTTCTGTCCCCGTAAGGGGTGTGAGTTGCATCAACCCCGGCTCTCCAATGCACCCGTTTAAACTGGTTTCTGTCCCCGTAAGGGGTGTGAGTTGCATCCGACGCAACGGTTACCGGCGGCAACTATCCACAGTTTCTGTCCCCGTAAGGGGTGTTAGTTGCATCTGTTGCCCTTGCGACTGCTGTTACGATTGCAGTTGTTTCTGTCCCCGTAAGGGGTGTTAGTTGCATCAAAGGATGCGTGATAGATGCTTAATGTATTAAAGTTTCTGTCCCCGTAAGGGGTGTTAGTTGCATCGGCAAAAATTGCTAAATGCAGGTGCGGTGTCAGATGCAATATTGTGCGTTTAGCATATCACAGCTGCCGGAGTATTGCAAGCGTTTTTTATGAATTGAGGAAAACGCGCAATCCATGAAAACCGTATCAGGCAGAACACGGTGCCAACCTGCACTTGCTACCGGTGTTTTAGAGGTCATTTTAGGGCGGTTCGCACTTTAGAGTCAGCACAGTCAAGGGGATGAAATCGCCGGTTTTTGGGGAATTGGTTCCAATAGCCGTTTCTCCTGCTTTTCATAGGGTAAAAAACATGAAGACAAAGCGAAAAATTTTTTGGAATTACTTAACTCCTTGGGATCTGAGAGTGCTTACTCAATAGAAATTCAAATTCAACGGAAGCTCTGTTTTCCTTGAATTTCTTCTTCCAGCGTGCACCTTGACAACTGAATGAGCTTCTAGCTGCTTCCGACAGCTAAGGTTTGCGATGACAGAGGCTCTTCCGTAGGCCCTGATACTTGAAAATGGTAACAAGTGAACACTTAGCAACAAAAGCACTAGATAGACAGCAAATCTAATCCCCAGAATAACACATTTTACATAACTCTACATGATTTCACAATTAAAGATGTAACTTTTAAATATAGATTGAGACACTCTCGTATTGCCACAATTACAGCTGTTTTGCAAGCATATGGTGTTCATATTGATGAAGCGATGACACGAAAGGAAATTCTGAATTTGATTCGGCAATCCAGATAGAACCAAACAGGATTTCGCTGGGTGTCTGCTCAGGTGGAGGACAGAATTCTCAGTACGATTCGCACCATAGGATTGCAGAGCGCCACGCCTCCTATGCCAAACTGGAAGCGTATGCCGCCGGATCAAGTCTGTGGATCACTTTTCTTCTGTTCCAGTGGAATAATTTACCGGAAGCAGTGCAAAAGAAGAGAGGTGATATTGACGAAAAGATTGTTCTGATTTATATTTGAATTGTATATTATGATGAATGAAAAAGGGAGAATCAATATGAAAGAGAGAAACTACTTGCTATTTATGCCCAGTTTGATGAGGAATGGCTGCAACTATATTACCTACACCTCACCGGAAAATGACAAAGAGTTCACAGGGCTGCAAACAAACATTCCAGCTACTGAATATGTGATGGACTCCTTGCACCAGAAAAGCAAGAAGTTGCATGGCATTTTAATGCTTTGCTCGGATGAGGTTTTGAAGCAACCCATTCTTCCGGAAGGTTTTTCTCAGCCTATTACAACCTGTGACTACTATAAAGCGATTATTTCTCAACAGGCACAGACAATGGGCTATACACAAGACGAGATTGAAAACCTGTTTATCGTCTATCCTCTTGCAGAAATTAACCCCGGCGACCAGGCCAGTATGCAGAAAATCCAGAACGCTTTGAAGGAGAGAATCATTGATACCAACGGCGGCAGATTATATCTGGATTACACAGGCGGTCTGCGCAGCGCATCCATGCTGCTTCTGTTTTTTGCGCGTTTGTTGGAAGAATTAAGCAATAAGTCTATCAAAGTAGAACAGGTGCTTTACAGTAGTATTTACCATGGCAGTGCTCAAGGTACTATTGAAAACTGTGTTGATACGTACCACTTGTTTGATATATTGGATGCAATCAATGCATCTGCACACGAGGACTACCGTGGAGCTGAAGCGCAAGCCAAGAAAATGGGAAGCACCGCACTTAACAATGAAATTTCCCAAGCGAAGGAAGCCAGCAGTAAGAAAAAAGCCGGAAACTATGATGCAGCTGCAAAAATTGCGGAGAAGGATGAAATTGTAGTCAAGCATGACGATCTAGTAACAGAAGCTCTTTCCAATGCTGTCAAAAAGCAGCGCACACAGATGAGCAAGGAGGGTGCCCTGAAACAATGTATCGATACCGGCAAGCTGAAAGAAGCTGCTCTTATTATTTGTGAACAGGGAATCGATATATTGATTGAAAAAGATGCGCTCCGGTGTCCTCGCCGGATGAAGAACGATAAGAAGAAAGTTTCCGACGCTTTCAGTGCGTATGCTAGATACTACGGCACCTATTTGAAATTTGTTAAGGAAATGCTGGAAGCAATCAAAGGCGAAAAGGGCAGAGATGTGTTCTATTCAAGCTACAAGGCATATATACAGGAACACACTCGGTTGACTCCTTCCAAAAAAGGAACTGTTACGGTAAGTCCCTACCTTGAGCGGGAATTTTCGCAGGTTTATCCCGATCTTATGCAGCAGTTAGATGAAGAACTCGTTGCACAGATGGGTTCTGCGGATATTACGCCTGTAAAAATCAGAGATGCTCTGGCAAACTATGAGCGGAAAAGAAATGCCTACCTCATCACATACACAAAAGTGGGCTTTCCCTTTGGAAATTTTAACGCATTGTGCTTCTCTTTCAGTGTCATCCGAGAAATGCGTTACTTCCGAGAAAATGGAGAAACCAAATCGGAGAGCATTTGCAAGCTCTATAGCGAAGAATATCTTCGCCTATTAGATAAATCCATGGATCAATTGATGGCTGTACCGATGGATGAACTGGAAGAGCAGATCGATTCGCTGTTACAGGATCCGATGCAGCTCGCAGAATTCTTCCCACCTATTTTTTCAAAATCTCTCTTCACCCCAAGTAACCGTGACATGAAGATGTTTGGACAGATGGTAGTACTTATCCAGCGCATTCGCCAGAACCGCAATACTACGGTTCACCATGGCAGTCAGGTCACCAGTGTTATCATTGATGAACTCCGTCAGCAGGTGATGAAATTCTATGAACTTCTCCAGCGAGTATAAAATAAGCTCTCGGCGGTTTTCCTGCGGTTTGGAGCTTGAATGATATGTACATTTTAAGGAAAAGTTTTTTGCAATTTACTGGGAAACAGATAAAATGTGATATGCTTTTCTTGTTATAAGAAAGAGGTATGCCAAATGAACAGAACTCTAGTCATATTGGAGGTTTCCAGAAAGCAAGACTATATTTTTTCCAGCAAAAAGCTGCGGGATAATATCGCTCGATCCCATATTATTCGATATGTGACCAGCGGTGAATTCTACCATGAATGCGCTGGTGCCTATTATACGGATATGAATATGGTGTATTCCGGCGGTGGCCATAGCATTTTGCAGTTTGATACTCCCCAGGCAGCGAAGGCGTTTGCTCAGCAGGTAACGGAAGCCGCAATGCGGCGATATGACGGACTGGAACTGTTTGTAAAACAGATGGACTATGATGCCAGTCACACGCCTGGTGAAAATCTGAAGAATCTGTCAGTAGCGTTGGAACGCAAGAAGTCTCAGCGTATGAATGGATTTAAGCGTCTTACCTTTGGAGTGGATTTCGCAGGGAAAATCCCCGAATCCGAAAAAACTGTAGATTTACATTCTGCTTATGCCGGTTGGAAATTTCCCAATTCCACCTCGGAGCTTGCAGGAAGCGATAACTTTCTGGCCGTGGTGCATATTGACGGTAACGCTATGGGCGAGCGTTTGCAGAAAATTTATGATGCCAGTGCCGACAACTGGGGAGATTGCTGCCGGCGTCTGCGATCCTTCAGTGAGCATGTTCAGGAGGATTTTGAAGATGCCTTTCTAAAAATGGTCGATGAACTGATCTGCAATGCAGATGCTCTTGATTTGAAAAACTCGCTTCTTCCCATCCGCCCGGTAATCCTCGCAGGCGATGATGTCTGCTTTGTTGCTCGCGGTAATTTGGGTATCGAGTGTGCAAGATGCTTTCTCGAAAAGCTGGCGGCTCTCAAAAACAAGGAAGACAATCTTGCTTATGCAGCCTGTGCCGGTGTTGCGCTGGTTCATGTTAAATATCCTTTTCATCGAGCTTATGATCTTTCCGAGGAACTGTGCAGCAGCGCTAAGCGTTTTGGTGCTGCAATTGACAGACGCATTTCTGCAATTGATTGGCACATTGAGTTTGGCCAACTGAAAAACAGTCTGAGCGAACTGCGGGATGATTACGAAACGGAGGATCATCAGCGTGTGGAATTGCGTCCGCTGACTGTTGTGGTTCCGGAGGATATTACCATTACCAGGGAGATGGAGATTCGCTCTTATGCGTTCTTCCGTCAGATCTGCCTGAACATGAAGGGGGAAATCGGATCTGTTGCCCGCAGCAAAATCAAGGATCTTCGTAATGCCATGAAACAGGGCGAGGTAGAAACTTCGTATTTTATGCATGACAAAGAGATTTCCGAGTTGGTAAGTCATTGCTTTACAGCGCGGTATCGCACCAGAGAGCAGCAAACAGAACAGTTCCGGGCAAGAATTGCCGGACAGCAATTTGAAGATTATCAGGCTTTTATGACCATTGGAGATAGTATGCGTTGTCTGTTCTTTGATGCCATTGAAATCATTGATCACTATACAATTATTGGGGAGGTGAAATCATGACAGAGAGAAGTACTTTACAGATCCATATGGAGCTGCTATCGGATACGATTTTTGGTTCTGGTATGAGTGTTCCTGGCGGCGAAGATATTGCAGTTATTCAGGATGACAAAGGGCTTCCTTATCTTAGCGGCAGTACTCTTAAGGGCCTGTTGCGAGAGAGCGTAGAGAACTGGCTGTGCTGGAGCGGAGAAGCGCAGGAGACCGGCAATGCGCTGTTCGGAGAACCCGGATGGAACGGCATTTCCAATGACCGACGGATACAGCTGACCCCACTTACTCTCGATGTCGTTCCTGAAGACCCCCAGGAATGCTACAGCACCCGCTGCTTTACCTCTTTGGAGAACGGCATGGTCAAAGAGGGGACGCTGCGGCAGGCAGTCTGCATCCGTGCAGGACAGTGCTTTTCCGGCACGCTCTGCTGCGCTGCCTCGGATCTGGAGCTGATTCAAAAAGCTCTGGGCTGTATTCACTGGGCAGGTAGTATGCGTAGCCGAGGCTTTGGCAATATCAAATTTCATTCAGAGTTGCTGACAGCGAAAGAAAAAGTGTCAACGAGTGTTTCCGGTTCGTGTATTCACTATCGCCTGCATACAGAGCTGCCGCTCATTATTACAAATGCAGCCAAAAGTCAGGGCAACCAATATGAAACACAGCAGTATATTCTCGGTTCAGCCATTCGTGGACTGATTATCAGCGACCTGTCTCAAAACTGCCCGGAGTGGTTTATGGAGAACAAGGAAGCGCTGCTGCGGAACGTGTACTTTCTGGATGCCGTCCCTGCCAAGGGGAAAGGTGCTGCATTGCCTTCTATTAAGGGGTTCTACGAGGACAAGGAAGAGCGTTGTTTGAAATCTGTGGTAACTGACGGTGATTTCACGCCCGGCTTTAAGCGCGCTAAACTGGGCAGCTTCTGCGCGATTGATGGCGATACAGTCTGCTATTGGAGCACAAAAACCGGCGGTGTTACCCGAATTCAGCGAAAAACCGAAGCAGGCAAAGATAGCCAACCCTTCCAAGTGCGCTATATTTCCGCCGACCAGGATTTTGAAGGCTACATTCTGCTGGAGAATCCCAATCTGGCAGAAAGGCTTTGTCAAGCGTTCTCTCAGAATATCTGGCTAGGTGCTGACCGCTTTGCGGGCTTTGGGAAATGCTCGGTTCAGCTTTTGGATGATGCAGCGGAGCCTCTGTGGCGGCAGCAGTATGGCTATGCCCCCGGGGATACTGCGGATCAGGTGCTCTATCTGTTGGCTGTCTCCCCGGTTACGATGCTGAATAACTTGGGCGAGCCCTGCGGACTGAACACGGAAGTGCTGGCACGGGAATTGGGGATTGAAAAGGTAGAACTCAGCTATTGCAGTACTTCTGTGGGGGAATATGGCGGATATAACCGCACCTGGCAATGCCGGGAGCCGATGATCAATATGTATGACCGTGGCAGCCTGTTCCGTATCCTGTGTTCGGAAGTCCCCGAGACGAATCGCCTGCTTGCCCTCCAAAAGAAGGGGCTGGGCATTCGTCGCAATGAAGGCTATGGAGAAATTCTATTCCTGCGCAAAAACCTCTATGAGGGCATTCGCCGCAAAGAGGCAGCTGCAGCACAGGAGAACAATACTGAGCTTTCGCATACTGCTGAGCTCCGGCAAGCAAAATACCGTTGGATTGCGGATCACAGTAGAAGCATTCTCAAGGGCGGCCTGTCAAAGAGCCAACTTGGTACGATTCAGTCGTTCTGCCAAAAGGCAATATTGCTCCGGGGAGATACCGCCGAGTTGAAACGCTATCTGGGCAATACAGAAAACCGTGGACCTGCGATTGCCGGCAAATATAAAACCATTCGCAAGCTGTTGGAGGAAGTCTTGGAGAAACCTCTGCCCGAAACTTTGGGAATCGATTGTCAGGATGGAGTGATTCGTCGTTTACAGCTCATCGTTGAGCTGATCGATCACAGCCGGAAGGGAGGCATGAAATGATGAAACCAGTATTTACATATGCGGTATGCTACTACATCAGTGCAGGCTGCCTGACCCCTCTGAGGACAGGGAGCGCTTCGGGTGACACGGAAACTGTGCTCTGCAATGAACAGGGACAGTATATGATTCAGGCATCTTCTCTGGCGGGCGCTATGCACGACTGGCTGAAAAAGCAAGGAGAATGTAAAACGGCAGATTCTCTGTTTGGTTGTCAAGAGTCTGGCGGTCATCTTCTCATTTCACATGGTTTGTTTGACTGTGATACTGAGACGAACCTCCGTCCCCGATTGGAAATTGATGATGCTACCGGTACCGGTGTAAACGGTCATAAATTCGATATTCTCCATGTGAGTACCGGTTCCCAATTTACCTTCACGATTACATGGCTGGGAACGCCTCAGCAGATGGATGAGCTGAAAACCGTAGAGAAGATTCTTTCGGCCCTCAATGCAGGCGAAATTACGCTGGGTGGACAGAAATCCAACGGCTATGGTCGTGTTTCCCTGACGGTGGAGAAACAATGCTGGGATATGTTTCGGGAGGAAGACCGAAACAATTGGATTTCCGGTGTTAAAAAGGCAAAGACTATTTCGCTTCCTGAGATTTTCAGACGGCAAATGGTCACCTTTACGGTAACAGCCAAAGCTCCCAGAATCCTTGTAAAATCCGGTTTGCTAAGCGATTGCTCCCATCAAAAAGAAGAGAAAACCGTTTCATCCGGAACGATTGAAAATGTCATGGAAAATGGGAACCCTGTCCTTCCCGGTTCTTCCGTGAAGGGTGCTGTTTTCAGCCGCGCCAATACCATTGCCCGATACCTTGGCGTACCTCAGGAAGTACTGGATGCGGCCTTCGGCAGAGGAAATGCAGAAGATGACAATGGCATTGCCGGTCGATGCAGATTTACCGATGTGCGATTGCAATACTCTTCACAGCCAGTTACCCGTATTCGTATCGATCGATTTACCGGTGGAGTTATGACTGGCGGCTTGTTCCAGAGTAATCCTATCACCAGCGAACTGAAGATGGAAATTCAGGTTCCTGCAGATCAGCCTGCTATCTGCAGCCTTATCCTTTATGCTCTGCGGGATTTGGGACTGGGGCTCTACACCCTTGGCAGTAGTTATGCCATTGGCTATGGCGTGCTTAATGTAAATCAGATCACTGCAACTACCGGGGATAAGACCTTGATGCTGTATTTCGACCAGAACCGGAAGATTACACTGGAGGATCCCCAGAATCTGGTAAAGCAGTGGCAAAAAGAATTGAGAGGTATATGTCATGCGAAGTGAACAGCTTACAGTGGATGCAGCCGTTCAACTGGGAGCAACGCTGCCCTACGCCTACGAACGTTATCTCAGCCGGGTGTTCCTTGGGTGCAACACCGGCATTCCCGATTGGAAGGAATTGCTGGAGGCACGTTATTTTGACAGCGACCGAGAAGTGCGAATCTTTTTGCGTGATGGCAGTTGGTGTGGCTGCTGCCTTACAAGAGAGCCGGACGATCATGAGCTGATGGAAACACACAATATTGAGAATGAAAAACTTTTTGGCAGGCAGCTGACAGTTTGCCGTACGCTGGCCTTTGATGAGGACGGTCAGGCCTATGTTTGCGCCAGCAGACTGGCAGGATGGAAGGAGGAAACCTCGGATGCATAATGAAAAAGAAAAAACGGTGCGGGCTCCCTACAACTTTGTCCCTTTTTCGCCTAAAAAGCCCTTGCAGCGCTATGGCGCCATTGAGGAGCTGCCAAGGCAGGACTGTATTGACCCTGCCTTGCACACAGGTGAGATTCATGTAACTCTGACCGCCAAAACCCCCATTTATGTATCCGATGGCAATGGCCGTTTTTTCCGGGATGGAAACGGAACCTATGCCATTCCCGGCTCCACCATTCGGGGCATGACCCGTCAGAATGCGCAGATCCTTGGCTTTGGTCTCATGTGTCCCGGCAGGGATTTTGAGAATCGGCGCCTTTTTTATCGTATGGTTGCCAGCGGCAAAGATACGACTTCAGGCGAACTTTTTAGTTACTATAAGTCGGCCTTAAATATCAAGATTGGACAAGGCGAAAAGTTTGCGAAACCACAGAATATTAAGCCGGGCTACCTTACCAAAGATGAGAGCGGCTACCATATTATCCCCACCAAAGAGAATTGCTTTATTCGTGTATCGAAAAAACTTCCAGATGTGCAGACGCTGAACGGTTGTGATGAGGAAGTAATTCCTGTGGTATACCGGTTAGAGGGAGAACGCGTGAAATCTATCCGCCGCTCACAGAACCCGGAACCGGGAATGCAGAAGGGAATGCTGCTCTTTACCGGTCGCCCCGTCGGAAACAAACCCAACCCTGCCTACCTGTTCCCGCAGGCGGATTATCAGGCACAGCAAATCGATATTTCCAAAGAAGATAGTCTTGCCTATGAGCTTGACTGGGAGGATCGTAAGAACACTCTGAAGAGGAAGGAGTTCCGGAAGCTTCCCGAATATGGAGAAGAAAAACCGGTATTTTATGTTCGTGCCCAAGGGCATACTTATTTTGGAATGTCCCTGTTTCCTCGTATCGGCTATCCTAACGACCTTCAGAATGGTCTGCCAAAGTCACATAAAGATGCTTTGCAGGAAGAATGCTTCTTGGATTACCCTCGTTCCATGTTTGGGTTCATTGGAAAAACACAGTCTTACCGATCCAGAGTATCCTTTGGAGATTTTTCGGTTGTAGGAAACGCACAGGAACTGAAACCGTTTACTGCAATTTCAGGAAATCCCAAACCCAGCTACTATCCGGGATATGTTGAAAATGGCGAGCATTATGGTAAAGATAACTTCCTTCTTCGAGGCTATAAGCAATATTGGCTCAAGGAATTTGCAGAGCCAGCCAAGTCGGATAAGGAAAAAGTTGTCTCGACTCTTCATCCCCTGAAAGAGGGGGCAAAGTTCCAAGGTATTATTCGATTCCGGAATCTTCACGAAGATGAGTTGGGCCTGCTGCTGTGGGCACTGCGGTTGGATAAAGGCTGTTACCAATCCGTTGGTATGGGCAAGGCATACGGCTTGGGAAGAATGGAACTGAAAATTGACTGCCTCAAAGAATTCTCAGGAGAGCACCTGTATGCAGACCTGTGCGCAGGCGCTGATGTACAGAGCACAGAGACGGCAGACCGGTACATTCAGGCTTACGATGACTATGCTTCTGCAAAGCTGTATCTGAAAAAATCAGGAAAAAAGAAGCCGTCACTCCGTAATTTGGATCTAATTCAGGATTTCATGTATATTCATAGCCGGATTATGTCGCAGATGGATGCATCTTATATGGAGCTTTCTGAATACAAAAATATGAAACAGCCTCTTCCCACAATCCGGGATATCCGTTCTAAAGAATTTTCTCAAAAGTCCATGCAAGAGCTTGCCAAGAAAGCATTGTCTGTGGACGATTTGAGGGCAATGATGGCTGCAAAATTCAATTCGGAAAAATAGGAGAATACACAATATGAAAAAGTTTTTTACAATGGTTCCCTTGCAGTTTGATCTTGCATCTTATCACTACGAGGCGGCAGATAATGCCCTGCTGGAAATGGAAGGGGAGATCAGCTTTCCTATTTTGACCGCAATCAATGGCTATGCGGAAACAGGAGAAGAGATTCGTGTTATTGCCGTTATGACAGACCTGGAACCGGTGCGAAAGAACGGCCAAAAGTTCCGGGAAGCTGTTGTGGAACTGTGCAGCAAGAAGGGCGTATCCTTGCCTAATGGAGTAGAGTTTATTCTGGTACCTAACGAGGAACAGGTCACCGCTCATACGGATGTTTTCCAGAAACTGATTGACCTGATGGAGGATAACGACGACCTTTATACCTGTATTACTTACGGTACCAAGCCTCAGTCTATGGTGATGCAGATGGCCGTTCAGTATGCCTACCGAGTTAAGACAAATGTGTCCATTGGCTGTATTGTCTACGGGAAAGTGACCCGCCTGAGTGCGGAAACCGCCCACGCAGAAATTTTTGACATGACGCTTCTGATTCGCCTGGACGAAATGGTTCGTATGCTGGCCGACAAGGGGATACGAAATCCCCGAGCAATCATTCGCAAGGTTCTTTCTTGATAAGGAGGATCATCATGAAGTTGCGTCAAGAACACTGGGATGCCGTCAACAAGGTGGGAGAAGAATGGGTGTATGCCCAAAGACAACTTTCATCCGCTGCGCCCAACACCCCAAACTACAAACGACTGCAAGCATATGCAGAAAATATGGAACAGCAGGCGAGAAACACGATTATTGAGAAAATTATGCAGGATCTCCCGAAAAGCAGGTATGACCGGGACAACGATCGGCTGGATTATGCTGTATCCATTCTGGAGACGCTGATTCTTGAACGTCTTCCGAAATTTGACGGTCATGGCGGAAATCTCTCACAATACACAAATATGTGCATTGGATTTCTCATGAAGGATCATCCCTACTCCGGAATATCAGATCTGGGAGAGGGAAAGCACAAGATTGCAAAGAAATATTCCGCTTCTAACGAGGATGATGGAACAGGTTCAAAAGACACCGGAAACGGATATATTAAATTTGTTTCTCTGGACGAGCAAATCAGCAATGAGGATGGCGATGCTGCTTCCGGAAAAAATTTACTGCCGGATAACAAAATACCGGATATGGACGCGGAGCTGCTTGCTGAAGAAACATTTTTTGCCCTTATCGCCAATATTTTAAATATGAAATGTGGTGGTACATCACAAAAACATTATAATTCCATGCTTTTCACGGACACCATTGTAAATTATATACACAACTATGATGGCGCCAAACGAGCCGCACGACACGAACAAGAGCTTTTCAAGGCAATGACCATACCTTTTTTGGATTTCTTCATGGAAAATCCCTGCCGCACCATTCTTGAAATCAAAATATGTCCTACGGCGCCGTATAGCCACCTTGTAGATGACGAGCCGGATACACCGTGTCCGCTTCCTCTTGAGGCCAAGGTATTCCTTTCCTATCTGGAAAGAATTGAGAATCATCCTATTTCCCCTGCTGCATGGTCTCAAAATAAGAAAAAATATCAGGAGTTCATGAAAGAATGCTTCAACAGTTAACGCTAACGCTTCGCCCGGCACGCCCCTGCTGTCCTCAGCCATCCTGGGGACATCGGATGTACGCATTGATGCTGGAGAATCTGCCGGAGCATTATTGTGATACGTTGCACCAAAATGCCAAAACCCCCGTCAGTCAGTATTTACTACCCCAGCCTGACGGAACGGTCCTTTGGCGCATTACGCTCCTTGGGCAGGAATGCCGCCGGATAGCAGGTCCCGTACTTAATGAAACGGATCACTTTTATCTGAAGCACGAAAAACTGCCACTCACCGTGATTCGGCGGGAGATGCAAACAGTAGAGAGCGTAGAGCAACTCTTTACCATGGTTCAGACGCCATGCCGGCATCGACTGGAATTTCTGACTGCTGCATGTTTTCGCAGACAGGGGCATTACCTGCCACTGCCGGATCCTCGACTGATTCTCCAAAGCCAGATTCAGAAGTGGAATGACTGTTTTCCGGAGTGCCCCATTGAAGATCAGGGGGACGGACTGGACGCTATGGCAGCCGGTCTTCTCATTCACTCTTTTCAAATCCGGGATCAGAAATTCTGGTTAAAAGGGTACCCTGTTCCGGGGTTTGTGGGGGAAATGGCCTTGGAAAACCAGCTGGAAGGGTTCCACCGCTTACTGGCGGATGTACTGCTGGAATTTTCCGGGTTTGCCGGAGTGGGCATGAAAACCGCACTGGGAATGGGCGGTACAGTACACCACCGCCAGTGATAAAAGCCAGGTTCTGTTGCATAATCCACATTTCAGGAAAACAGACATGTGTAAAAGTTAAGAAACGCCGCCCAAAATCGAGGAATCACCCGATTTTGGGGCGTTCATATTAGGCTGTTTTTTGTAAAATCCTATTATGAAACAGTCCCTTCAAAATAGAAAGCGCCCGTTGCAGGAAATGATTTTCTGCAATGGGCTTTTTGTTTGTCCGCCCCCGTGAGGGGTGTGAGTCGAGCTGGTAAAAATAGCTAAATATAATAGAGAAATTAGATGGAACTCTTATATTAGAATTCCTTTCTTTTTTAGCAACGCCCCTGCAGAAAGCCCGGCTGTACGCAAATGTACAGCCGGGCAAAATAATTTATAGAAATGGCTGCAATGGGGGGACCCAAAACAGCCATTTGGTGTTATTCTGTAACTACCATAGCCCACTGAATTTTTAGAATTTTAGGTGGGACTGTTTTTGTACATCCCCTTATGTTGAAAGGGACGGCACAAGTCAAAAGGCAGGAGTATGCGTTGATTTGTTTAACGCCACAAGTACTTCCCAATATCCATTTCGCTTGCCATTCACACGGCGGATGTAACCTTTTGCGTTATTTTGGGGTTTTCCGCAATGGCACGAAGTACAGCCAGTTCTTCCAAAGTGCAATCATTGCACTTTGAATTCGTTTCGGCTGCACTTTGAAAATCTTCTTTACGCATATACTCTACATGGATATAACGATTCTTTAATTCGTGCTGAGCATCCATCAGCAGATTATCGAAAAATCGCTCCAGATATTCCGTTGTAGCGTGGATCCCTTTTTGAAGGTCGTTGAAATTGGCACGGACCAGAGCATTACGAAAGTACCAGGAGTTTTCTGCAAAGACATCGTTCTTGACCTGAAAGCCAAAGGTTTTCAGATACTTAATAATAAATACTGCTGTGGAACGGGTGTTTCCTTCACAAAAAGGATGAATCTGCCAAATGTCAGAAGTGAATCTGGCAATGTGTCGAACGGCTTGTGAAATGGACAGGTTCTCATAGGAAAACTGTTTTTCCTGGGCAAAATCGTAATCCAGAGTGTCTCGAATGCTGCCATAGGAGGCATAAATTACGGTGTCACCGTTCAAAACCCATTCTTTTTTGCTGATGTTGTATGTCCTGATTTTACCGGCGTGGTCAAATACATCGGCAAACAGGCGGCGGTGAATGTTCCGCAACTCGACCGGCGAAAACTGAAAGGTGTTCTCGCCGAGGATTTCAGCAATCCGAACGGATACCATGTCGGCTTCCATCGTCTCATATTCCACCGATTTTCGATCCTGTCGAACTTCATAATAGCTGCTGATACGCTGCTTTGCGGCAGGCATATCAATATTACCTTCGATATGCTCTTTGGCAGTTTCCAACAGGTAATCCGATGTTTTCAGTCCGTCCACTGCCTGAAGACCAATGGCAGTTTGCCATGCTGCACTTTTTTCCGCACGCTCCGGCTCACCCTGTTTGACATATTCCTGCAATTCAAGCTGCCAATTCAATTCTCTGCTCATGTCAGTTCCTCTCCCTTGTGGCACCGTCTCTTGAAATTTCTCAATTTGCAATCCACCATAGATACATATTGTACCACTGTTTTTTGTGTGTATCAACTGATTTGAAGCAATGGACGGCCCATAAGAAACAAGGTTCACGCTGCATCAGGCAGAGTCATAGGAGTTTGCGTGGGTTTCAATTCATCTTCATCGGCCCTCTGACGCATAGAGGTTGCCACGAGGGCGAAGCGCCCGATCCTTCCGCCTAGATCAGCCGCTTGTAAACAGCCTCTGTAAGAGGGGGCAGGGGAGTGCGGTCCGACGTCTGCCCGTATGAATTATGTAGAGAAAAAACGAAATACAGAGGATTACCTTGGGATTCAATATGGTCTTACCTTAACATCTACAGGTGCCATGGCGGCACCCATGTTGCCGGGGTCGGTAATGCCCAGGTCCACAATGGTGCCCATGGTGGCGGCTTCTACCCGGGGGCCGGTACCGGAGGGGCACAGCAAAAGGCCCCCGGCTCCCGTGACGGTCCACTGGGCCGTG
>JARIBV010000102.1 GCA_029257335.1 Faecousia sp. | reverse complement strand
GAGAAACACTTTCAACAGTGAGGTAGGGCAGATCATTCCTGGTGGTAACATCCTGCAAATAGTCGTAAGTAAAGGTGATCTGGTTGCCCACTGCTACGGTTTTGTTGTCGTTGACATGGGCATACCGAATCACAAGGGCATCGCCCTCATCATAGTGGATATCCGGACTTTGCACCACCACAGTAAGTTCCTGCTGTTCCTTTGCCGTCACCTGGCATACAATGGCTTTTTCTTCCAGAATGTCAACGGGCAAATCACAGGCACACAGCACAAACGGCATCAGGCACAATAAGAATACAAGGACTCGCTTCATGGAATTACCTCCAACGATAGATTCAGTAGAGTGGTTGTCAATATCTTGCATTGACTTCTCTGGCCTTCTCCCGAATTGCTAATAAATCACAAAAGGTATCAGGCCGCTTGGAAATATCTCGCAGCAGGGCGGAGGGATGATAAATAGCGGTCATCCAGACGCCGCGCTTTTCTACCCATTGACCATGCTCTCTGGTGATGCGAAAATCGGAACGGATCAGCCGCATGGCGGCTATGCGCCCCAGGCAGACCAAAATCTTTGGTTTTACCAGGAGAAACTGGTTCCTTAAATAGTCCATACAGGCATCCTGCTCGATTTCCAGAGGGTCTCTGTTCTGCGGTGGGCGGCATTTTACAATATTGGCAATGTAGCAGCTCTCACGCCCCATGTCGATGATAGAAAGCATATCATCCAGGAGCTTTCCGGCGGGTCCCACAAAAGGTTCCCCCTGCAGATCCTCCTGCTGGCCGGGGCCTTCGCCCACAAACATGATATCGGCGTCTTTGGGGCCGACTCCAAAGACCACATTGTGTCGTGTTTCAAATAAGCCGCAGCGTCTGCAATTCTGGCAGGCCTGCTCCAGCTGTGTCCAGTCCAGCATAGGGGCTTACCTCCTGTTTCTGCGATTCCGGCGGCGCCGGCGGTTGCGGTTGCGGACATAGATGGACCAAAGGAAGAGCGCCGCCAAAAGGGCCAGAATCACGCCCAATACGATCATCACAAATCGCCAGGGACTGTGGGAAATATCGCTCAGGGTTTCGCTTACCGCAGAGGCCACCACCCGTTTCTCTACCCCGGTGACGGTAACCAGCTTTGTTTCGCCCACACAGACATCTCCATAGTACTTACGAACCACACCCACCGTCTCATTGGCCTGCAGAGGTGCAGCCAATCCTTCCGGAGAGGAAAGCTCGTATCTGGTAGAAAGCATAGATTCATCATAGTCCGCGGGAAGCATGGTAGTGATGGCTTCGCCGGGCGTTACGACCACAGATTCGGTGGCATCTTTCACCGGAAGCTGGGCCACCGGGGCCAGGGGAGACAGCACCTCTGCGACAGTGAAATTATCAAAGCCGAAGTCCAGGGCTTTTGTGGCGGTCACAAAGCTTCCATAGACGGTCCCGTCATCTGTGCTGACATTTTCAGCGCCCAGCACGACACACAGGTATTGCAGGCCGTCTTCTTTTGCGGTGAGCATCACACATCGGCCGGCAGGGGTGGTAAAGCCGGTTTTTCCGCCGACTACCCGCTCATCATAGTAGTCCCAGGTCACGGCAGTACCAATCAGATAATTGGTGGTAACCAAGATCCGTTCCTCATGCAAATTGGTGGCGGGCAGTACATAGCGATCGGTTGCATAGATTTCCTGAAATTTATCGTAGGCCAGGGCCGCCATCAGAATCTTTGCCAGGTCCCGGGCGGTTGTGTAGTGGTCATCGGCATGAAGGCCGTGGGTGTTGGAAAAGCTTGTGCCGGTACAACCCAGCTCCGCTGCTTTCTGATTCATGAGATCTACAAAGGCTGCATCATTTCCCGCCACATATTCTGCAATGACACCGGCTGCGTCGTTTGCAGACTCCACCATCAGGCAGTAAAGCAGCTGTTCCAGCGTGAGCTGTTCGCCCACTTGCAGACCGGATGCGCTGCCATCCGGGTCCATATTGGCCAAGGCACTTTCGGAAACAGTGATTACGTCGCTAAGCGTTCCATGCTCCAAAGCCAGAAGGCAGGTCATAACCTTGGTCAGGCTGGCCGGCTCTCTTCTTCCGTCGATGTTTTTGGCATAAACCATGGTGCCGGAGCCCATCTCATAGAGGAGCACCGCAGCAGCATCCAGATCCAACGCACTCTCATCTGTCAGGGAGCGAGGGGCGTCAATGCCGGAATTGCTGTCGGTGCTGCTTCCACCCACTGTTGCCGGGGCCTCCGTCACGGGAGGGGCTTGCGTGGAGGCTGTGGGTTCAGAAGTTTCCGTGGTTTCCGGCGCTGTGGTGGCATCGGTGCCGTCAGTTGCAGCAGATGTAGCAAAAACAGGGGAAAATGTGGATAACACAAGAATGACAGCTAAAACGAAAGACAAACATTTTACATTTCTCATGAGCAATCTCCAAATAATCAGGAAGGCCGTCTTGCTTGCTGGCCTAAGTTCGTGTATAATGAATTCAGACTGTCTGTCTGAATCTGCTTTATTATACCAGTTTATCTGCGGTTGTGTCAATCCATATCAGGAGGAAAAGAAATGACCGGCAAAAAAATAACAGGGATTCTCCTGGCTGTGCTTTTGGTGTTCGTTGGTTTTCTTACCGGGCTTTTGGTGGGGCGCAGGACAACAGACAATATGTATTTCTATTCTCCGGAAAAAGCTGCTGCTCCCGAAGGCCTGCCCGAACCCACATACCAGGCAGAAACGGTACATTCTGTTTATCCCACGCAATCCCATGGGATTGATGGGCAGTTCCGTCGGGACTTGAATGCAATAACCAAAGAAGAACTAATGGAAATTCCGGGAATCGGGGAGGTCCTGGCACAGCGAATTCTGGATTTTCGTCAGCGGCACGGGCTGTTTTATAGTGTTGACGAATTAGCCGAGGTGGAAGGCATCGGGGAAAAGCGGTTGGAAGATTTGCATAAGTATTTATTTGTGGAGGACAAAAGATGAAAATTGCTGTAGTAGACGATGAACCTCTGCTGGTTAAAGGGACCAGATTCAACCTTCAAAATGAAGGCTATGAGGTTGTAACCGGCGCAAATGGTCTAGAGGCGGTGGAGTTGGCCAGAGATCCGGAGGTCAACCTTATGGTCCTGGATGTGATGATGCCGGAGATGGACGGCCTTACCGCCTGCGCCAAAATCAGAGAGTTTTCTCAGGTGCCTATTATCATGCTGACAGCGAAAGTCGAAGATATGGATAAACTGATGGGCTTTGAAAACGGGGCAGACGACTATCTCACCAAGCCATTTAACATTCTGGAGCTGAAAGCCAGAATCAGGGCCCTTCTTCGCCGCACGGCACCCAAAGAGCGGGAGGAACCGCAGACCAGTCAGCTGAAAGTCGGTACCATCGCCCTGGATTTGGCAAGCCGCAATGCCTATCGCAATGGTGTGGCGGTGGAGCTTACGGCCAAAGAATTTGATGTGATTGAATTCCTTATGCGAAATCCAAACAGAGTTTATTCCAGAGAAGCGCTTCTGGATACCATTTGGGCCTATGAATACCGCAGTGATATTCGCACCTTGGATGTTCATATCCGCCGTCTTCGGGAAAAGCTGGAGGAAAACCCGGCACAGCCAAAGCATATTATGACCAAGTGGGGAGTTGGGTACTATTTCAAAGGGTAAACGCTGGAAGCCCCTGCGTTTAAGCAGGACGCAATCAAAATATTCGGTGATGTATATTCTCGTTACCACCGTGGTTCTGGTATTTCTGAACCTCTATGCTTCCTCCACTACCAGAAACTTGATTTTTCGCAGTAAACAGACCTTCTTGGAGGACAAGGTGAGGCTGGTGGCAACCGCACTGTCTGAAGAGGACAACATTGCCCAGACTCCTTCTGAGCAGGTGCTGAAAAAGATCGGGACTTTGAATGCCACCAGAGTTTTAGTGACGGATGCGTCAGGACTGGTGACCTATGACACGATGGAAGAAAACTCTGCCACGGGACACTATGCCCTTTTGCAGGAGGTTGTTCTGGCTCTGGAGGGCAACGATGTATTCTACTCCTCCTATGCA
>JARIBV010000075.1 GCA_029257335.1 Faecousia sp. | reverse complement strand
TATATTCTGGTGAAGTCTGCCCGGCTGGCCTTGGCGCTTTTGGGCGCCAACTGGTACCATCACCCGGCAGACCGGCTGACCATGGTGGGGGTGACCGGGACCAACGGAAAGACCTCCGCAACGCTTTTGCTCAAATCGGTGTTGGAGCAGGTGACCGGGGAACAGGTGGGCCTCATCGGCACCATTCAGAATATGATCGGCCGGCAGGTGATCCCCACCGAGCGCACCACACCGGAGAGCTTCCAGCTTCAGGGGCTGCTGCATCAGATGGTGCAGGCGGGATGCAGGTATGTGGTGATGGAGGTATCCTCCCATGCCCTGGCGCTGGAGCGGGTGGGCGGCATCCATTTCGATGCGGCGGCCTTTACCAACCTCACGGAAGATCACCTGGATTTCCACGGCACCATGGAGGCGTATGCCAGCACAAAGGCACTGCTCTTTTCCCGGTGCGATACCGGTGTTTTTAATGTGGACGACCCCTATTGCGGCACAATGCAGGAAAATGCAGCCTGCAAGGCCATTACCACCTCATTAAAGACCGAAGCGGATCTCACCGGCAGGGACCTTGAGATGGGAGCGGATCATGTGCAGTTTACCCTTTGGGATGGAAAAAATGAATATCCCGTCCGGGTAAACATTCCCGGGCTCTTCACGGCATATAATTCCATGACAGTGCTGGGCCTCAGCAAGGCCCTGGGCCTTCCCATGGACAAAGCAGCGGCGGCTCTGGCGAAGGCCCAGGGGGTAAAGGGCCGCATTGAGGTGGTCCCCACCCCGGGCCATGATTTTACCGTGCTGATTGATTATGCACATACCCCTGACGGGCTGGAAAATGTCCTGTCCTCGGTTCGTGGGTTCTGCAAGGGGCGGCTCATTGCGCTGTTTGGCTGCGGCGGAGACCGGGACCGGCAGAAGCGGCCCATTATGGGAAAAATCGGTCTGGACCAGGCTGATTTTGTGATTTTCACCTCGGATAATCCAAGAACGGAAGCACCTATGGCCATTTTGGAGGATATCCTGGCAGGAGCGGAGGGAACCGACACGCCTTATACGGTGATCGAAAACCGCCGGCAGGCCATTCACTTCGCTCTGGACCATGCAAAAAAGGATGACATTATCGTTCTGGCCGGAAAGGGCCATGAGACCTATCAGGAAATCGAGGGTGTAAAGCACCATCTGGATGAGCGGGAGGAAGTGGCCTCCTGGCTGATGGAACAAAAGAAAGAAGGAACTTCGTTATGAGCAGGATTACACTGGCCCAGGCTGCCCGGTGGTGCGGTGGTACCGTAGCACCGGAATTCGAGAAGGTGAGCTTTTTTGGTGCCAACAATGACTCCCGCAAGATTCAGCCCGGACAGCTGTTTCTGGCACTGGAGGGTGCCCGGGACGGTCACGACTTCATCCCCCAGGCCATGTCTGCCGGTGCAGCCGCAGTGCTGTGCACAAAGCCCCAGCCCGGCATCCCGGCCATTGTGGTGGGAGATACCAGAAAGGCCCTGGGAGACATTGCCCGCGGGGAGCGGGAGCGGCTTGGCATTACCGTAGTGGGCATCACCGGTTCTGTGGGAAAGAGCACCACCAAGGAAATGGTGGCGGCGATCCTGAGCAGAAAGTACCGCACGGGAAAAACCCCCGTGAACCATAATAATGACATCGGAATGCCCATGGCGATTCTGGCGCTGCCCGAGGATACCCAGGTGGCGGTGCTGGAAATGGGCATGAATCATCTGCGGGAAATGGGCTATCTGGCTTCCATTGCAAAGCCTGACATTGCGGTAATTACCAACATCGGCACCATGCATATTGAGCATCTGGGCTCCCGGGAGGGGATTTTGCAGGCAAAAATGGAGATCCTTGAGGGCCTGCAGCCCGGAGGAAAGCTGGTATTCAACGGAGACGAGCCTCTTTTGTGGTCCCGCCGGGATACCTGTCCCACGGACCCTTGGTATTTTGGCATGGAAAATCCCCTGTGTCAGGTGTTTGCCGACGATATCCAGACGGAAAACGGCCATACCATGTTCAATGTACATACGGCCAACCTCAATTTCGGCATGGATCTGCCTGTGGAGGGCAACCACTTTGTCAGCGATGCGCTGGCAGCCGTTGCGGTGGGAAAACTCCTGGATGTGCCTGCGGAGGAGATGTGGTCCTCTTTGCGGGAATTCCAGAATATGGAGGGCCGTCAGGAAATCCTGGAAGTCAAGGGCTTTACTATTATCAAGGATTGCTACAATGCCGGCCCGGAATCCATGTCGGCCTCTTTGAAGGTATTGGGCCGCCGGGAGGGGCGGAAGATCGCGGTTTTGGGCGACATGCTGGAACTGGGCGTGTGTGCCCAGGCCGAGCACTACCGCATGGGCCGGATTGCGGCCTCCAACTGCGACCTGCTCTTTGCCGTGGGAACCAATGCGGACCGGGTGGTGAGCGGCGCCTTCACAGGGGGGATGGGCCCCAATGATGCCAAGGCATTCAACACCAGAGAAGATCTTGTCAAAAGCTTAAAAAACCGGGCAAGACCCGGGGATACCCTGCTGTTCAAGGGCAGTAGAGGGATGAAAATGGAACAGGCATTGGAGCTGTTCCTGGAAGAGAGATAGAATAGTAGGAGGATGAACCATGTTTCAGTCTGATTTGTTCAATGTGGGATTGACGATTTTGTGTGCCTTCGCCCTGGGCTTGTTTCTGGGCTACATTCTGATTCCCGCTCTGCGCCGTCTGAAAGCCGGTCAGCAGATCCGTGAGGAAGGCCCCAATTGGCACGCCACCAAGGCAGGCACCCCCACCATGGGCGGCCTGGCCTTCATCGGTGCCAGCCTGCTTTGCCTGGTGTTTGGCATCCGGTATATGAAAAGAGGGGATTTTTCTGCCCTGTATGTGATGGTGCTGTCCTTGAGCTTCGGCCTCATCGGGTTCCTGGATGACTTTTTCAAGGTGAAATACCATCGGAATCTGGGCCTCAATGCGCTGCAAAAGGCCATGCTTCAGATGGCGGTGTCCGGCATTTTCCTGTATGTCCTGTATAAGACCGGCCTGCTCAGCTGCAAGCTGTATGTGCCCTTCTTCCAGGTGACCTGGGAGATCCACCCCATTGTGTACATCCTCTTTGCCATGTTTGTTATGGTGGGCTGCGTCAATGCCGTCAACCTGACGGACGGCATCGACGGCCTGGCCACCGGCGTGACCATGCCTGTGATGGCCTTCTTCACCGTGGTGGCGGTGGCCACCAGACAGTGGAACCTGGCTCTGTTCCCTGCGGCGCTTCTGGGCGGTCTGGGGGCATTTCTGGTGTTCAATTTCCACCCTGCCAAGGCGTTCATGGGCGATACCGGGTCTTTGTTCCTGGGTGGTGCCGTCTGCGGTCTGGCCTTTGCGCTGGACATCCCCCTGGTGCTGATCCTGGTGGGCTTTATCTACATCATCGAAACCCTGTCTGATATCATTCAGGTGACCTATTTCAAGCTGACCCACGGCAAGCGGGTCTTTAAAATGGCTCCCATCCACCACCACTTTGAAATGTGCGGCTGGTCGGAGGAGAAAATCTTTACCGTATTCGTTGGCGTAACCTGCATCATGTGTGTCCTGGCCTGGTTTGGAATTCAGGGCCATATCTAATCTTACCATGCATCACCGGAAAGGGAGGGATCTGTTGTGTCCACGGAAGAACTGAAACAGGAAGCCCAAAAACGCAAGACCCCTGTGGATGACAGAGGCATGATAGACGTCCCTTTTTTGGCGTTGGTTTTGCTTCTGGTCGGCATAGGACTTCTTATGATGTTCTCTGCCAGCTATGTCCGGGCGGAATATGAGCAGGGGGACGCAACCTACTTCTTCCTGCGGCAGGGAGGCGTTGCGCTCTTCGGCATCCTTGTAATGTACGCAGCCAGCCGCGTCAGCTGCCAGATTTGGAAGGATTCTGCCAAGGTGGTCTATGTCATCTCCATCGTCCTTTTGCTCATGGTGCTCTTCGTTGGTGAGGAGGTCAACGGCGCAAAGCGGTGGGTCACCATTGCGGGCCAGAAGTTCCAGCCCTCCGAGGTGGCGAAATTCGGCGTGATCTGTATGATGGCCATGCTGATGGACAAGTATGGAGAAAAAATGCAGGACTGGCGCTACAGTATTTTGCGGGTGGGCGGCAGTGTGCTGCTGATCGTCCTGCTGGTTGCGCTGGAAAAGCATCTGTCTGCCATTATGATTATCGGTCTGGTGGCGGTGGCCATGCTCTTCGTGGGCGGCATCCAAAAAAGATGGATCTTCATCGGAATGGGCGCTACGGCAATCTTTCTGGTGCTGTACATCAGCCTTATGGGCTATGCCGGAAATCGAATCACCGCCTGGCTGAACCCGGACGCAGACCCCCAGAATACGGGCTATCAGATTTTGCAGTCCCAGTATGCCATTGGCTCCGGCGGCCTCTTCGGTCTGGGCTTTGGCATGGGCCGGCAGAAGCACCTGTATCTGCCGGAGGAGCACAACGACTATATTTTTGCGGTGGTCTGTGAGGAACTGGGCCTTGTGGGCGCCCTGGGCATTATCCTTTTGTTCATGCTCCTGATCCTCAGAGGCTATTGGATCGCCATGCATGCAAAGGACCGGTTTTCCACGCTCATGGGTGTGGGCCTGTCCACTCTGCTTGCGGTGCAGGTCTTTTTGAACATTGGCGTCGTGTCCAATCTGCTGCCCTCTACAGGCGTCGGCCTGCCCTTCTTCTCCTATGGCGGTACAAACCTTCTGATGGCCCTGGGTGAAATGGGGATTATTTTGAGTATTTCCCGCTGGAGTTCCAGCACCAGATAGGGAGGGAAACCATTGAATGTGATATTTACCTGCGGTGGCACCGGGGGACATATTAACCCTGCCATCGCCGTTGCAAAGCTGCTGAAAGAACGCCGCCCCCAGTGCAATATTCTGTTCGTGGGCGGCGACGGCGGCATGGAGTGCACCCTGGTCCCTCAGGCGGGTTTTCGCCTGGAGACCCTGGACCCCAGAAGTTTGCGCCGGGGCTTTGGCCCCAAGGCCATCTGGCACAATCTGACCGGCGCCTGCCATACAGCCGGTGCCCTTTGGAAGGCCAGAAGGATCATAAGGGACTTTCGTCCCGATGTGATCGTGGGAACCGGCGGCTTTGCCAGCTTTCCCATTTTGCGCATGGGCTCTAAAATGGGGATCCCCACCTGCGTCCATGAGAGCAACGCCGTTCCCGGCCTCACTACCCGTATGGTGGCGGATCGGGCGGCAAAGATCATGGTGAGCTTTGCCGAGAGCCGGAACTACTACCACAACCCGGAGCGGGTGGAGGTAGTGGGAATGCCCGTTCGGCAGGAGTTCCTGTATACCAAAAAGGAAGAGGCCCGGGAAAAGCTGGGCCTGGACCATCGGCCCCTCATTGTCTCCGCCTGGGGAAGCCTGGGTGCAAGAGAGATGAACAAGATCATTGCGGAATTTATGCGTCTGGAGCATGAGGCCGGCTGCCCCTGGCAGCACC
>JARIBV010000130.1 GCA_029257335.1 Faecousia sp. | reverse complement strand
TCAGGGTCTGTCTCTTGCATAACTTGGGGCATAAGCTCCTGGATCGTGTGAGAAGCTTGGGCAAAAGCCGCTTCATCAATGCGGAGACGATGATCCCGCAGGGTGCGCTCGATGCTCCAGCGGCTGTTATAAAGTTTTCCGAAAATCATGTTTCTGGAAATCAATGTGCTCTGCATCTGGTCATCGGCCACACGATACTGTGTCCGGCGCAGCAGAACATTTCCATTGGACATCCCGGAGATTCGTGCCAAAAACCGTCCCCGCGGGGTAAAGAAGGCCAGATTGATGTTTCGTTCTGCACATTCCCCCATCAGCGCAGGAGACGCTCCGGCATAGGAAAACGAGAAAATGCCGGACAGATTATGCAGAGGGAACCTGGCCGCTTCTTTCTTTTCCCGGTTCACCACCACATTCTCTCCATCAAGACTCAGGTAGGCATCTTCCGATGTCACAAAAAGAGTATTGAGTAACTGTCTCATTCCTTTTCCTCCAGATGCTCTGCCAGATAAGTACGGACAGACTTTTTCTTCATGAGCTTTGGCACACACAGTTCCTTGAGGGAACAGGCGTTACAGGACTTGGTGGGCCGCACCTTTGGCGTATACTGCCTTTGAAACAGCTGATGCATCTGTGTGAGATCATCCCGGACCTCCTGCCGAAGGCTTTGAGTAAACGGAATTTTCACCCGTCGCCGGATCTCCCCAAAATACAGCGCTCCTTCCGGAATCTCACAGCAGAGCATTTCTTCCAGGCACATGGCCTGTGCACACAGCTGCAGTTCATTGGCATGATCTTCTCTGGGGGCTCCGTGCTTGTATTCAATGGGATAGGGCAGATATCGGCCCTCCTGACCGCTGAGCGGCACCCCATCCGGGCTTTTGTAAAATTCCACAACATCACAGGCACCGCTGATGCCCAGTGTGGGAGAAAATACCCGCATATCTCTTGTAACCAGCACATTCCCCCGATGCTCCCGAACAGATGCATCGTGGGCCTTTTCATGCAGGATGTTACCCTCCACCGTCCGCAGATTCTCCGCCCACAGCTGTTCAACGTGAATCAGTGCCCACTGCCGTCTGCAAAAGCAGAAATGCTGAAGCCCGGAGATCTGCAAAAAGTCTTCTTCTTTATACCCCATCCGTTATCTCAGGAATCAGGCCCGGAAGTTCTTCCACTGTGATCTCATAGTCGCCGACACTGGTGGGCAGGGCGGTCTCATCCTTTTGACGCACCTGAATGCTTCGATGCACCTTTGCCGAGGAATATTGGCCATCCTTACAGTTGTGCTCCCACCAGTACAGCTTCACAATCTCCATAGATCCATCCGGACAGGCAGAGGATGCATCATTGACAAACAGCGTGCGCAGGCATTCCTTGAGCATATCCGCATCCTCATGGGTAAATCCGGTCTTTTGGGCCAGCTGCACATTGACAGACCCCTTGAGCATATAGAGTCCAAAGCGCACAAAATGCTTCATACCCATGGTATCGGAAGTGCGCTTCCCCCCTTTTTCCGTCTTTTCACCGTTGACGCTCTTTGTAATTTGCTGTGACTCGATCTCTACCGGGGAAACACTGACAGCCTGATGGATAGACACCGGGCCCCGCACCCCGACCGACATTCCCTTGGCATCCTTGAAGGCAAAGACCTGACCAAAGGACCTCACATCCAGCCAGGTCTCACAGGCCTTTTGCGCATAAAGCTGCCGGTCCTTCACATCTTTGAGAACAGAAGATGCTCTCTCGCTGAGGCTGCCGCAGCCGTCGTCACTGCGCTCTTCCGACTGCACAAAAACCCGTGCTCCCAGGTCCTGCATCCGATTGCGGATCTTCCGTTTCACACAGACATCTGAGATTTCACCAAATCCGTTATAGTCCGTTCTGGGACGGTTCCCGTTCAAAGGGTCGCCGTTGGAATTCGCCATATTAACACTGATCAGTGCGACGAAATCAATTTTATTCTGTAATTCACTCATGGTTTTCTTCCTCCATATCCATCTTTTTTCCGGTATATAAATCCATTCTTTGCAGATAGTAGCCCATCAGATAGGTTTCAGACAAGGGTTGATTCCACTGGCTTTGAGGAAACGAATTGATCTTTTCCAGTATTTCTCCCATCAGATTCTTGTAAAAAATGCGGCTGCCGGGCTTCAGTCTGGGGAAATAGGCTCGCTCCAGCTGCTTTTGTATATTCGCAGCGGCATACATAGGCCGCTGACAGAATACCGATTGCTGCCGGATGGCGTTGGGCTCTCTCTGTGTGTTTTCGTCAAAGGTATCCCGCTCCACCTTTTCCATAACTGCCAGCAGGCGCCCGTACTGATAGCTGCGGTCCTGCTTTTCAGGCTCCAATGTCATGTTCCACTCCTCCTTAAATCTGTCGTATCGGTACTTCCGAATGGCGGCACAGGCCGTGAAGAGAATCGATTCCCGTACATTGCTTTCATGTGCCAGCGGCGCAGAGGCATTGCGCACCAAGGCCCTCATGAGATCCACAGGGAATGCCGCCCGGTCGATTCTGCATGATACCAGGCGCTGGATCTGCTGCCGCATAACTTTGTCGTCTGCAACCATTTTTGCCATGTTCTTTTCTGTTTGCTCCGTACCGAACGCATTTTGAACAATCTGCCATAAGGCCGGTGATTGGATGCCGTATTTCTTTGCTTTCCAATCCATTTTGGGCCAGCAGCAGTGCAGATCCCACTGATAGAGTCTTTGAAGAAAATCAGATCCCAGCAGTTCATGATAGTAAGTCAATGACAATCGCCCGCTGGTTGCAGCATCGAATGCCGCAATGACGACTCCTGCCCCTCCAGGCAGTTCCGTCTGATATCCTTCCAGCGTTTTTTTTAGTGCCTCGCCGTATTGTGTCATTCGTGCGGTCGGCTGTGGTGCCTGCATAAAAGGCCCGGTTGGCTGACAAACTTTTCTCCCCTGAGGATTCCAGCAAAGGAAGGTCCGTCCACCAAAAACAACCTGCTTACCTTGCTCCGCCGCCAGCCACCGAAGTGCACTGTGGGCCTTCTGGGATGCCTCATAGCTGACGGATGCGGCCTGCCAATCCTTGTCAAACCGGCCTCGGTATGTAAAGTTGACCTTGTCGTTGGAGGAGATCAGCTTGGCGTTTCCGTTGAAGGCAATGATCCCCTTTGGATGCTGGTCTGCGCTTCTGGCTCTCTGTCCTGTAATCATGCAAAGATCCTGGTCTCCCCCCTCATTGAGAAAGCGATAGTAATCGATAAAGGCCCGGAAAAGGCTCTGATCTTTCCAACAGGCATCCTCTTTTCCGAGTCCCAGGACCCGCCACCGAACCAGCAGTTTTTCATCCTCCGGAAATCCATTCTTTTGCAGCTTAATCAGGCCGAATCGTTCCAGATCGGACAAGATGGTTCCGCTGCGTACATAAGTAAGAATCGGAACCAGCATGGGATGGGAATAGGATGATTGGGACCATTTTGTCAGTTTTTCCAGGTAATCTTTATATTTTTCCGGCACAACAGGTGCAAGATAGCCCAGCTGATCGCACAGAGGATGGGCACAGATCGTGGTGCCGGACCGCCCTGCGGAGCTTTCCGTTGCCGGAATCAAATTTTTCGGCTCCGACTTATCTACCCGCTGGGCCGTAATAAATGTGCCCTGGGCATCCAGGGTAATTTCCAGGCTGGCATGGGTCACGATATGAGCGATGGGGGCCAGCACAGCATGGTCCTCAATGTATCTGCCTACATAGCTCTGATGGCAGTCGTAGGTCTCCACTGCCTTTTGCAGCAATCCCATTATGTCGCCTCCCCAAATTCTTTCAGCCCTGTGAAATTTTCCAGTTCATTTCCGAAGGGCTTGATTTCCATGGTACGCAAGAGTTTTTGCATGGTACATTCCTCCGGTCGCAGGAACTGAATGACACCATTTTTCATCACCGGACACCAAAACCTGGCCGTCATCTTCCCGGCGGTTTCCTCTGAATAAGCTTCATCCGCATAGGTAAGGCCATGATACATCACCCCAAAAGACACTTCCGCAACATCGTCGTAAGCACCGGCGCCTTCTCCGAACACACAAGGTTCCACATACCCCTGACATTCTCTGGTACCAAGGAAAATATCTCTCCTTCCACCTTTCCGGATCATCTTTCTGGCAATCTGGTGATGTTTGTTTTCATTGCGGTCTGCCATCAATTCCGGTCTGTTTTCATTCCATTCAAAATGTGCCCGCACCTGATACCGGCAGTTTTTTAAATAGGTGTAGTACGCCAGATCATTGCCGCCATTGTATTTGATCGGGCGGATTCCCTTGACCTCCGTTTGAATCTGGTTCATAATGCGGACCTCATCAATGTACCAGATGATGGTCGGTTTCCAGTAAACAGATGCCAGAATTCCTTTCAGTGCCTCATAGGTGGGGATCTGGTAACTGCATTTTTCTCCGCCCATACGCATCACAGGATCTGAAAACAGGCCATATGCTCCGGTAACTTCAAATTCCACAACATTGGGATACCTGGTATTTTTCATTTCACGCCTCCAAAAATGACAGTTCGGGATTAAAGATCAGTCCGGTATCGGCATCGTAATACTCCGGCTTCAACACCATAACCCCACGGACATCCCGCAGCCCGTGGGAAAGCTTTTCTTTCTCATATTGATAAACAGAAATTGTATATGGTTTCGCCCGCTGGATCCAGCTTCTCAATACGCAGGGCGCGCTCTGCTTTGGTATCCGTTCCAACTCCTGAATCAGTGTTTCCCCTTCTCCATAGGGCACAACTACATCTTCCGTATCATCGTCCATGACACGGAACAGCGTACCTGCCGTCTGAAAGGCCTGCATCATGGTATAGTTTCCAAAATCCGGGGACTCTGAATCCACCAGATCCCCATTCCAGGAGAGCATCTGAAAGAGCGTTGTTTTCCGGTTGGTCTTGGGAGTTTTGACGCTGTATTGCTGATATCCTTCATTCTCCTCCTGGTACAGCTTTCGATAATACCACTCAATGGCTTCTCTGGAGGACAGATCTCTGCCAAACCGCTCCGGTTCATGGCGAAACTGATTCAGCAGGGCGATGGTTGCCTGCTTTGAAGCTTTGATTTCCTGCAGCCTGCTAAGGTTTTCGTCCGTACATTGCAGGATGTAGACCGGAGCAGGACTTTGCTTCTCTGCGTTTCGGTTGCACCTTCCGGCAGACTGAACAATGCTGTCCATACCTGCGGCAAGGCGGATCACGCAGCCAAAGGAGATATCCACACCTGCCTCCATCACCTGGGTGGAAAAACAAACCGTTTTTCTCTCTCCTTCCCCGCTGCGCTTCAACGAGGCCTGAATTTTCTGCAGCACATTGCGTCTATGTGCCATACACATAGACGAGGAAAGATGGTAGCAGTCTGTCTGTTCCGACACCATATGCTGATATAAATATTCAGATTCTGATTTTTTATTGCAGATAAGCAGGAGGCTGTCTGTATGCATCAGAATCGTTTGGATAAAAGCCGGAATCTGCTCCAGGCGCAGCGCTCCTGCATCTTTAATAACCGTTCTTTGAAAGGGGCTCCAGATTTCTTCCCGATAGGGAATCAGCTCCGACTCTGCATTCAGACGCAAAGGGTGCTGCGCTTCATCAAAGCAGGGCTGGGTTGCTGAGCAGAGCAGAAAGGTAGTGCCGCATACTTGCCCAAGGAAATTCACCGCGGTATTAAACAGGCTGAGCATCCGATTGGGCACCGTCTGCACCTCATCGATCACAACTACCGCATTGCACAGCGCCTGATACCTTCGTATGGAAGTGGTTTTTCCTGAAAACAGTGTGTTGAGAAACTGCACCAGGGTTGTCAGGATCACCGGTGCATCCCAGCTATCCACTGCAAGCTCCTGCAGGTCCAAGCCGTCCTTCCCGTCATCGGTCCGAAGCACATTGGAATGGTGCTCCAAAATGATGGAGTCATCTCCAAGATACTCCCGGATAACAGCTGCGTTTTGCTCCAGAATGGTGAGAAGCGGCGTGACAAATATAATGTGCTGCTTTTCCCATTTTGCAGCATGTGCCAGGGCATAGCGCAGCGAACTTAATGTTTTGCCGCCCCCTGTTGGAACATACAGTCTGTAGATGCCGCCGGGTTTCTCCGCCGCCTGCCGACAAAGGTCGGAAATCATGCTGCGTGTCGCTTTGATTTGCGTATCCTGCCGGAACTCCCCGAGCTTACGCTCCATACCATTCAGATGACTTTTCCAAAACGCCTGACCAGGCCGAACCGGCTCACGAGGAGGCCCGGCTTCCATAAACTCGGCTGTATCTCTGCGATCTCCTTCGATTACCGCAGACAGCAAAAGCCGGGCCAGCTGTCCCAGACAGAACATCTGCTGCTCCCCGGTTTGGCTTATTTTCTCATAAATCGGGAGCAGTTCTTCATGGGCTTTCTCAAAAAGCTGCTCCAGCTCTGACCAGCCCGCACAAAGCTTCAGGAAATTACTCTTTGCCTCTTCATAGGCGATGTCTTCTTTTTTCATACGGTGCAAAAAGCCGGAATCTCCCTTTTCATCAATACAGTCAAACTGCCCGTGATGCGCACCGACTGCATAGGCAAGAAGTTCTGCGGTCACATCCCGATAGTCCACCGATCTGTCACAATGAAAATGTTCCAAACACATGCGGCATCCCGTGAAGGTATGATTGACCGATCCCCTTTGTACCGCTTCTCCATTGTAGGCCTTCCATAAATACTTGGAAAATATTTGTGTAAATTTGCCGCTGTCATGGACAAGCCCTGCCAGATACCCTGCATGATACATGCCTGCCTGAGCCAGCGCTTCCCCTGCGTAAGCTGCTGTTTGGCGGCAATGGGACTGTACTGACTGTACAATGTCTCTTGTCCCGCCCTCGTAATATTCGGACTTGATATGCGCCGGAAACTCGTTCATGCTGCCACCTCATCATCGCGCAACCAAATGTGCCGCACTTTCGTTATATTACAGATAATTATACATTTTAAACACAAATATTTCAACAACATTCTATATATTTGTGCATATTTTTATCCGATACAGATATAACGGCAGGCTTATTATAAAAACGCAGGACCGGTTCGTCCATTTTTTGATCCACAAAAAGAAGGTGCAGGTCTTGCGGCCTGCACCTTCCTTTTCGCATTTACTTCATAATATTTTCCATGTATCGCATCAAAATCGTGGCAGCCTGCGCACGGGTGGCATTTCCTCCGGGAGCGAGCCGCCCTGTCTCAACCCCCTGTATCAGATGCTCTGCACAGGCCCATGCCATGGCATCCACAGCCCAGGAAGAAATTCTGCTGCTGTCACTGTATTCGCCCAGATCGGTGGTTGCAGTACGGTCATATCCCTGATATGCCGTGTAACGGTAAAATACCACCGCCATTTGTTCTCTGGTAATGGGCTTTGCGGGACCAAAGGTATCATCCTCATAGCCAATCATGATGTTATTCTCCGCAGCCCACTGCACGGCATCGGCATAATACCGATTGGATGCAACATCTTCAAAAACATGACGGTCCGTCACCTCCGGGCTGCCGCTGAGGCGGTACAAGACCGTAACAAACATTCCACGGCTGGTGGTGACATCGGGTGCAAATTCTGTTTCCGTTACCCCCTCCATCAGATCATGCTCATAGACATAGGCAATGGCCTCCCGGGCCCAATGTCCTTCAATGTCCGTGAAAGGAAGGATCTCAGGGTCCGGGGCCGGATCCGGATCCGGATTCGGGGCTGGATCCGGGTTTGGAGTCGGGTCCGGCTTCTGTGCGCCTGTGGCCCAGCCGGGCTCCACGGAAACTGCGCCAAAATCATACACATTGTATGCGCTGCTGCCGTCCCATTTTTGCAGTGCTGCCAAGGTACGGAATGCCTGTTCGGTCGCCATATCATTGTCCTGTCCTGCAAACTGGAAGCGATGTGTTTCAGGATTCACATAGGACAGCAGGCCATCTACCACACTGGCACCGGAATCTGCAGTCATCTCGTATGGATTCTGTCCCACAGCCAGCAGACCCAGAATCACCATGGCATCGGAATTGGCGCTGCCAAAGGAGCCGGTCTGGTCCATATACTCCGGCAGATTCTTCAGGATGATATCTGCCATCTGCCGCACATCCTGACGAGTGTCGCAGCGAGAAGCCAGCGCAGCCAGGGCAATTCCGGCCATGTCGGGGCTTTCATAGGATGCGCCGCCCCATTCATATCCAAACATTCCATCGCTGCCCATATTCTCCCGCAACAAGCCGATGAGGGTATTCACCTGCTCTTGCGTCAGGGTAAAGCCGCCTTCCAGCTCTGCCAGCAGCACCCAAGGTGCAGCATAATACCCGCCGGAGGTCAGGTCCATTTCGGACAGAAGCCTGCCATGATGGATCGGCTCACTGCTGCCTGCTGCATAAAGCTGTGTGCTGTCTATTCCCATGGATCGCAGCACAATTTCCGTTCTTGCCCGATCGCTGAGGGTCGCCTTCTCCGAAAGGGCATTGGCAATGTTTCGGTCCAGAGCCGACTGTTTTGCTTTCTGCGATGTGGCCAGCGTCTTGTCCGGAAGAGAGGAATATACCGACATATCCATCACTTTCCAGTCTTCGTCACTCTCTGCGTAAGAGGCGGCAATCTCGTCCAGCAGATCCGCCACTTTCTCCCGGGATGCAGGCTGAAGCACATCGATGGGTTTTCGCATTTCATGGTCCCAGTCATCCCGCAGGACCAGCGTTGCCTGTACATGCACCGAAGCTGCCGTTTGATTTTCCCTGACCACAGTCAGTACATTACCGCCCGTGAATGCGTTGCTGCTGACCTCATATGCCACCGTAACGGAAGGATCTGCGGAAACTCCCGGCTTCAGCACCGTTACCGTACCGAGCTTCTTTGCGATCACATAGTCCGCATATTTTTCTGCTTCCTCCTCCAGAATATTGGGCACCTGGAGATTGACCCCGAACATCTCATACAGCTGCTTGCTGACTTCCGCTGTTGTGGTAAGCTCCATCTTTTTCAGAGCTGTCTGGGCACTTTCTCCCTGGAAGTTTGCACGATTTCCTATGGCTTTCAGAGGCTCCTGGCCCTGCTGCACACAGTTGCCATAAGCATCCTTCACAGTGATCTGATTGGGAAGGCCTGCCACCATACCACTGAGATAGCCCGCAAAGCCTCCTGCATAGCCGCTGGTGCTGCCCTCTGTAACTGTAACCATACCGGCGCCGATCACAAAGTCCGCCGCATACACCGAGCCGCCAAAGCTGCCGATGCGTTCTGCGCCCCGGACTGCGCCAAGGCTGTAGGAATTCCGAATCAGGCCGCTGCTGCTTCCCACGAAGCCGCCAACACTGCCGTAGCCCGCAACCTGTCCTTCGGCGTGGCTGTCATAGATGCTGCCGCTGCTGTCACCGGCAAGGCCGCCCACCAGATAGGACGAAGCAGCCTGTACTTCCCCGGCCGCAATGCTTTTCGTAATAAATCCCTTGTTGTTGCCTACCAGGCCGCCCAGTTTATTGGAAGATTTTCCTCTCTCCATTACCGTCACATCTACCCGGCACTTGTCCACGGAACAGGAAATGGAAAACAGGGTGTCTTTATCATAGACGCTGTCATTCAAGCCTACCAGACCGCCTGTCTGCTGCGTACCGGCAACACGGCCTGTCACACTGCAATTTCCCACCAGGCCTGCAATGTTATCCGCCAAATCCACGGTGCTCAGTTCCGCCTGCGCCCAGCCTACCAGACCGCCGACACGATCGGTTCCGGTAACCTGAACCTCCGTCAGCTTCAGATTTTTAATGGTTGCTCCCTTGGTGACACCGAAGAAGCCCACATTTTCAGTGCCTGTCACGGTGGCGTGGGAAATGGTATGATTCTGTCCGTCAAATGTTCCGGTGAAGGGATGGGCCTGCGTACCGATTCCGGAAAACTCCACACCATCCAAATTCAAATCCGCAGTCAGACGATAGTGTTTTGCCAGGGTGGCTTCCTCTTTGCTCTTTGCAAGGTTTACAAGGTCCTCGACTGTGGAAATCTTTTCCCATTGCTGTGATCCTCCGGACAAATCCGACCACATGGGAGGCTGAAAGCGATTTTCCGTGGTTCCTTCGTACCAGAGCAGCCGGTCCTGATCCTTTACTGTTGCCAGAGAAGCGCCGAGGTTGGAAAGCCTGTCATTGACGGTGAACATCCACCCATCCGGTTTTTCCACAGAGTAGCCGTTGATCGTGTGGATAAAGCGGCCAAATTCGGGAGTTGTATCATACGAATAGGTCAGCAATCCCTTTTCCATGGCTGCATCCATCACATCTACCACTCTGGTATTGCCGGTGCTGCTCAGTGTAAGCGTGACCGGCTCTTTCTGCTGACGGAACACATAATTCTCTTTGTCATAGACCGCAGTGGCAATGGTCACCGTGATTTCGGTGCTGTCTATTTGTTCCGGTGCTTTGACGCCCGCCAGATAAGGCAGACCGCTATTTTTTCCATCATCGCGGACCCATACCAGATTCCCGTTCAGTTCGTTGAGGAAACTGTCTTGGCGCATCTCATCCAGAGTCTTGCCCTTTGCATTAAGATCTTCCGGAGAAGCTGCATTGTAATAGCAATGATCCAGTTCCTTCGACAGATCGGGCTGGAATGCAGAATCCGGCTTGCTGCCGCCAATAAAGCCATGGCCGTTGCCGTTGGTCACGGTTACGGTTCCGGCTGCGTAACAGTTTTCATAGCGGTTTCCGCTGTACACGGAACGGCCTGCAAAACCGCCTGTGTAGCTGCGGGCCGTCACATCTCCCAGGCAGAAGCAGTCCCGGATCTCTCCGCCATAGCTCAGGCCTACAAAACCACCTGCATACTCGCTGCTGGTATGCACATCCATGGAGCTCCAGCAGCGTCTGATCTGTCCGCCTTCCTCGTTGGCCCCTACAAAGCCGCTGTGTCCGGTTGCCTGGGCGCTGTT
>JARIBV010000021.1 GCA_029257335.1 Faecousia sp. | reverse complement strand
CTAGGTCGTTAATCCAGGGGTCACTTTGAGCCCACATGGGTATTTCGGCGTGGAGGAATACTCGATTATCCAGATCCTCGCTCTGCTGTAATTTTTCCCATCTCCTGAATACAATAAAAATCCTGCTGCACCATTTCTTTTGCAGCAGGATTTTTTATTCTATTCTTCCATTCTCAGCATACGGTATCCGATGCCGATATGGGTCTGGATATACTGAGGAGCGCCGGGCGCTGCCTCCAGCTTTTTTCGCAGAGTGGCCATAAACACCCGCAAGGAGGCCACATCGTTGTCCCAGCTGCTGCCCCATACGCTCTGGGTGATGAATTTATGGGTCAGCACCTTTCCCGCATTCCGGGCCAGCAGGCACAGCAGCTTATACTCAATGGGGGTGAGGTGCAGCTCCTGTCCCTCCAGATAGGCGCAGCCGGAGGCAAAGTCCACCCTCAGGCCTCCATTGACAAAGACCGCAGACTGCTCCGTGGTCCCCTGCATCAAGGCCAGCCTGCGAAGGGTCACCCGGAGCCGGGCCAGCAGCTCCTCCACCGAAAAGGGCTTTGTCAGGTAGTCGTCCGCCCCTGCGTCCAGGGCATCGATCTTGTCCGTGTCCTCACTTCTGGCACTGATGACAATAATGGGGACATTGGACCAGGTGCGGATCCTGCGAATGACCTCCACCCCGTCCATATCCGGAAGGCCCAGATCCAGCAGGATCACATCGGGATTATGGGAGGCCGTCTCCATAATGGCCCCCTCCCCCGTGGCGGTGGAAACAAAGCGATAATCATGGGTCTTTAATGTGATGGTGATTAGATTCCTCACCGAGGTATCATCTTCCACCACCAGAATCTGGTATTTACTCATGCACCATTCCCTCTTTTCATGGCAGGCCGCCGGCAATGCCTTACGGTTTGACAAGGTTTCTGACTGCACCTCCGGTTTTCCCCGGCTCTTTGCCTTTGCGGGGAAAAGCAGGAATCAGATATGGAAGCATTTATGGATGGCCTTGGGCTGTCCCAGCACCAGAATGGACTTTTCCGCACTGAACACCATGTCAGGAGTAATGTACATATTCAGCTTTCCGTTTTCCCGCATCCCTAAAATGTTGATCCCGTACTTCTTGCGGATGTCCAGCTGAAGGATGGTCTTTCCGCACCACTGAGGCGGTGTGGAAAGTTCAAAAATAGAAGAGTCCTTGTCCAGCTCAATATAGTCCAGAATATGGTCGGAGGTGCAGCGGATGGCCGTCCAGGAGGCAAGCTGCTTTTCGGGGTACACCACCTCATCCGCGCCGTTTCGCAGCAGGAACTTTTCCTGAACACCTCTGGAGGCTCTGGCGATGACCTTCTTAGCCCCCAGCTCCTTCAGCAGGCACGCAGTTTCCAGAGAGCTCTGGAAATTGTCACCGATGGTCACTATGCAGGCGTCAAAGTTCCGAATACCCAGAGAGGACAGGAATTCCTCGCTGGTACTGTCGCCGATTTGGGCGTTGGTGACGAAGCTCAGTGCATCATTGACCCGCTCCTCACTGATGTCCACGGCCATGACCTCATGGTTGAGGTCGTAGAGCTTCATGGCAATATGTCTTCCGAATCTTCCCAATCCAATCAATAATACAGATTTCATGTCATTCTCCTTCTATACTATTATCCAACAGTGAGTTTTTCCTGAGGCAGTCTTGCGGTGTTGCCCTGGTGACCGGAAATTGCGGCGTAGACCAGGGTGAGGCAGCCCACTCTGCCCAGATACATCAGCAAAATCAAAATCCCCTGAGACACCAGGCTGAGGCCGGGGGTAATGCCCAGACTCAGGCCCACCGTGCCCACCGCAGAGGCCGTTTCAAACAGACAGGTAAGCAGAGGCAGGTCCTCCACCCGGCTGATGATAAATCCGGCACCCAGCGCAAGGGTCAGATACATAATCAAAATCGTTGCCGCCGTGCGGATGGTCTGATCCGCAATCCTGCGGCCAAAGAAATGGGCGTGTTCTCTGCGGCGGAACACGGAGCCGGCATTGGCAAACATCACGGCCAGGGTCGTGGTTTTCATACCGCCGGCGGTAGAGCCGGGAGAGCCGCCCACCAGCATCAGCACAATGGTGAGCGCGATGCCCACCTCGCTGAGCAAGGTGAGGTCCACGGTGTTAAAGCCCGCGGTTCTGGGGGTGACCGACTGGAACATGGAGCTCCAGATCCGATCCTTCATGGGCATATCCCCGAATTCAAAGAAGAAAAAGTACAGTGCCGGAAAAACCAGCAGCAGGGCGGTGGTTGCCAGGATCACCTTGCTCTGCATCCGGTATCTTCTGATATGGTGCTTGTTGACCTTGATGTCATCCCAGGTGGTGAAGCCGATGCCGCCGATCACGATCAGGGACATAATGGCAATGTTAATGGCGGGATTGTTCATAAAGTGGGTCAAAGACGAATACTCCTCTCTGACGCCCATGAGATCAAAGCCCGCATTGCAGAAGGCGGAAATCGAGTGGAACACGCTGTACCAGATACCCTTCCAGATTCCAAACTCCTTGCAGAAGGTGGGAGCCATTATGACGGCACCCATGAGTTCAAAGAAAATGGTCATGCGGATGATGAACCCCGTGAGCCGAACGATCCCGCCCACCTTCGGGGCGGAAATGGAGTCCTGCATGAGGTTGCGCTGCTTCAGACCGATCCGTTTGCCGGAAATGGTAGAGACCGCCACGGCCACAGTGACCACGCCCATACCGCCGATCTGAATCAGGGTAAGGATCACCCCCTGGCCGAAGCCCGTCCAATAGGTGGCCGTATCTTGCACGATAAGGCCCGTGACACACACGGCGGAGGTGGCCGTAAAAATCGCATCCGTGAAGCTGGCGCCCCTTCCGTCCCTGGTTGCGATGGGAAGGGTCAGCAGAAGGCTTCCCAGAAGAATGACCCCGGCGAAGCCCAAAATGATGATTTGTGATGATGACAGTTGTCTCTTATTTTTTCGCATAATGACACCTTTACTTATATCTTTCATTGGATTATGACACGCCCTTTATAAAATGTGTATAAATATCATTCCATCCGTATTAAGATTATATAAAGACGAAAGGATCTGTCCGGGGCTGCGGAAGGGCCGCAATCTTTCACGCAGTACAGAGCCTGCTTCCTTCCGTTCGGAAGGGGCAGACTCTGCTGATGGGCTTTGTTCCACATTTATCGATACTTTCCGGAAGCAATGGTGCTTGCAAGCTCCCTGAGCCGGGATGCCGCATATGGAAAGAACATCTCATAGCTTTCACAGAAGTAATTTCGTCCCAGGCTCCCGTCCGGCAGCACCAGGCGGTTGCGGCGGCAGCCTCCCCGGCACAAGGAAAAATAAGGACAGTTTTTGCATTTTGGGTCCACTTTTCCGGAGGCTTCAATATAGCCCATGGCCATTCGGTTCTCGTTGATCTGCTCCAGGGTGTCTGTGGTGAGATTTCCCAGCCGGTACCGATCCAGCACATAGAAATCACAGGGATAGACCGAGCCGTCTGCCTCCACCACATGCTGCAAGCCGCAGACCCCGCTCATGCCGCAGGCCTCCGGCGGATATCCCAGCAGCATTTCCACATAGTTTTCAAACTGACGAATGGACACCGGGGTTCCTTTTTTCACATCCTGATACCACAGATCAAAGAGCCGGTTCAGGAACATGCCGTACTCTTTCGGCGTGAGGGAA
>JARIBV010000029.1 GCA_029257335.1 Faecousia sp. | reverse complement strand
TGAAGGGGAGCAGCTGGTATATGCCGCCCTCAACGGAGCGCCGCTGCCTCTGAAAGAAAGGAAGGATTGACCATGGGACTGGGAAGTAAGCTTGCAATCTTTGCCCGGCGTGTAAAAAGCGCCAGTTTGCAAAGAATGAACCAGAATATTCAGGCCATTCACAGGGAAACGGGAAAAAACCGGGCATTTCTCTTTTGTGACATGATCTGGTGCACCTTCCGTTACAATGTGGGGTATCTGGATTATCATGTCTTCGGCTTTGCTGTCAACCGTGGCAGGAACCGAAAAACCTTCATGACCATGAACCACAATGTTGCCCTGGCCCGAATGGTGAACGACAGCTCCTGTTACCCCATTTTGAATGATAAATTCCAGTTTTTGGAGCATTACGGCTCATTTGCGGGCCGTCAGTGGCTGGATCTGAGAAGTGCCACCCCCCAGGAGCTAGAGGCCTTCTGCAAGGCCCATCCGGTGGTCTTTGCAAAGCCCCACTCCGACTTTGGCGGCAACGGCGTAGAGCGTCTGGATGCCCACCAAATAGACAACTATGAAGCCCTGTACGCCCGTCTCACCGAAGGAAAGCAATACCTCATTGAAGAAGCCATCTGTCAGCACGAGGAGCTGAACCGCCTGTGCCCCTCCAGCGTCAACACCCTGCGGGTGGTGACACTGCTGGTAAACGGACAGGCCCAGTATGTCTACAGCCTTCTGCGCATGGGCAGCGGGCAAAGCAATGTGGACAACATTTCCAGCGGCGGCATGTATACTCTGATTGAGGCAGACGGAATCATGCACTATCCCGCCTTCTGTGATAAAACAGGTCTGTACTATGACACCCACCCCTTCACCGGAACCAAGTTTCAGGGTTACAGCCTGCCTTATTTTAAAGAGAGCATCGAGCTGTGCAAACATGCCGCCATGGTAGAGCCCCGCCTTGGCTATATCGGCTGGGATGTGGCCATTACCCCCAAAGGGCCTGTTCTGGTAGAGGGCAATAACCTGCCCGGCTATGACATGGCCCAGAACGCAAAATTTCACCCCGACGGAATCGGACTTCTCCCCGTTTTTGAAGCGCTGGTGGGAGGCCCCATCCGCAAAGCATAATATGACATCTCAAGGTGCTGTCCCACAGAGCTGTGAGGCAGCACCCTTTTCTCTCTTTTTTCCACAACCTCTATCATATTTTGCGCAATACTCTGCCATAACAGATATGAATTGCAATTTTTAGGTCTGCATGATATAATATTTCGATATAGACCCCATTTGAATTTGGGAAGGAGGTCCCCCCTTGCGGCGGTTTTTACTGGCATTTTTGTGCTGTCTTTTTCTGATTGGTCCCGTCTTTGCCACGGAGCAAGGTACTGCCCTGCAAATCACCGGCACCTTAGATCAGGATGGCAACTGTTATATGGAGACAGAGATGATGCTCAATCTGTCAAATCCCACCTTAGAGCTGGCCCTGCCTCTTGGCCCCCACGCCAAAGACCCGGTGGTAAACGGCGTTTCCGTCCGGGTCCGGGATATTGATGGAGTACCCGGCGTTGTGCTCAGCAAAGACAGCGGATTTTCCGGCGCTGTCCGCATCTCCATGACCTACACCCTGGCCAACTGCGTCTCCAGCGACAATGAGTGGGATCTGGTGGTCCCTCTGCTTGCAGAGGGGTTCTCTTATCCTGTGGACAGTATGCAGTTTCAGCTTACTCTGCCCGGTCCATTTCAGGATACCCCCAATTTTGTCAGCTCCTATCTGGGTGCGGATGTAGATAATTTTATGGATTTACAGGTCCGGGAGGGCGTCATTACCGGCACCCTGAAAACGCCACTGCGTGCCAACGAGCATCTGACCATGACGCTGAAAACAACTCCGGAGCTATTCCCCAGGAACCTGCCCACCGGGCAGTATTCCCCCATGTGCAATCTTGTTTCCCTGCTGTGCGCTGCGGCTGCACTGCTTTACTGGCTGATTCGCATGCGGCACCGCTCGGTGCGGGCCGTTAAGCAGAGCCAGCCTCCCGTGGATGTACCTCCCGGCGAAGTGGTATGCCGTCTTTGGGCCAAGTCTCCGGACCTGGCACTCATTATCATCCACTGGGCCCATCTGGGCTATGTGAGTCTGCATTATACCAAGGACGAGGATATCGTTTTGTATAAGCGCATGGATATGGGCAACGAACGCAGCGAATACGAAAACCGGCTGTTTCACCACCTCTTTGAGTCTCGTCCTATGGTTCTCTGTTCCAGCAGCTACTACCGCAGCTTTGCCAATGAAGTTGCCAAAAGCAAACCCAGAACCAAAGGTCAGTTCCATCGTCACAGCGGAAGCCCCCTCTATGCCCGGCTGTTTGCCGCAGGTTCCGCCTTTTTTACCGGTGTCTCTGCCGCGGATCTGAGCACCCCGCCCATGGAAAGCCGTATGTTTGTCCTGTTTTTCTGGGGCATTGTCTGGGCTGTATGCGCCATGATGATTCACAACGGCCTCAGAAGCATGTTCAGCCGAGATTCCAAACCGGGCCAGATCGCCCTGGTTGGAGTGGTGGGACTAGTAGCCCTGGGCATTCTGTCCGGCAGCCTTCTGCACGCCATACTGTGCCTGCTGTTTCAGGGGCTCTTCTCCCGTCTGATTCTCTTCGGAGGCAAAAGAACGGACACCGGCTGCCGTACTCTGCAAAATCTTCTGGGCTTTCGTCAGTATCTGTGCTCCCTGTCCCGGACAAAACTTTCGGAAATCATGGAACAGAACCCTCTGTTCTTCTACGATATGGCCCCCTATGCCCTGGCCCTGGGGGTGGACCGGCAGTTTGCCACGCAGTTTGAAACCTTGCGTCTGCCCCCCTGCCCCTGGCTGGACAGCGACCTTCCCCAGGGCAATCGGGCACCGGAATGGTACCCCATTTTGCGGCAGATTGCCCAGATTTTGCAGGGGCAGACCTCTCCTGCCGCCCGGTTCTTTGACAAACTCCAAACAAAACCATCAAAAATAAAATAAAAGGAGCCTTTTCCATGGCAAAAAAACAACTTCCCTCTCAGCCAAAAGCAAGTTTTCGGCCCGTCACTTCCGACGCCTGCAAGCTGCTTGCCTTTATGTTCCTTGTGCTCTACAGCATAGGTGCCAGCCTCATGGAGCGGAACATGCTCCACCTGTCCAATGTCACCAGCCAGGAATTGGCCGCAACCATGCTGGAAACCTCCGGCATTGTGGTTGCCCTGTCCTTTATTTTTCGGATGCTGGCCCATCTCATCTGGCCCATCTATGCATTTCTGGCGGTGCAGGGATTTCTCTATACCACCAATCTGAAAAATTACCTTCTGCGCCTCACCGCTCTGGCCCTGGTCAGCGAGATCCCCTTTGACCTGACCATGTCCGGCAAGTGGTTCGACCTGGGTATGCAGAGCGGCCTGTTCTCTATTTTGCTGGGGCTTGTCGGTCTGGAGCTTGCAGAGGTGCTGGCCGAAAAGAGCCGAAGCAATGCCCCCCGCTTTGCCATGGCCGTTGGCTGCACCCTGTGGGCCTACCTTCTGGACGCCCAGATGGGCGTGTTTATCGTTCCTGCCATGTTCCTCTTCTTCTATCTGGAGGAGCATGAAATTTTCCGGGATCTGGCAATCGTTGCCGTGTGCGCCCTCATGGTGCTCCTCACAGGTTTGGACGCAATCTTTGCCGTCATCGGCTCTGGTCTGGTGCTTCTGCTCCTGCACTGGTATAATGACCGGCTCCCCATGATCTCCAAGTGGTTCTGGTATATCGCCTATCCGGTGCATCTTATCATTCTGGCCGTGATCAGCATGTGGGTCATGGTATAACCATCCAAAAGAGAATCCATACCGAAGGTGGCAAATGCCATCTTCGGTATTTTTTGTATTTTCATTTGCCCCTTTGAACCTCTAGCACAGATTGCTTTTCTTTGACTTTCCCCATCTTCCATGGTACCATAGAGAAAACCCGGTCTGCCTTGTTTTCATCGGACACCCATGCACAGCCGGGCTTCCAGTATGCCTCATAACAGGCACAATCAGGGAACGGAGGTAACTATGAACATCGAAACAAGCCGTTTATTGATCCGCAGCTTCTGCCCAGAGGACGCCCATGATCTTTACGAAATACTGGGGGACGCAGAAACCATGGAATACTGCGAACCGGCATACGACTTTAAGAAAACAAACGCTTTTTTGGAGCAATTTTGCATAGAGCGCAAGGGTGCAGTGGCAGCAGTCCACAAAGGCAGCAAAAAAATGATCGGCTATATCCTGTTTAACCAGTCGGAACAGGGTCTGTACGAAATGGGATGGTTTTTTAATCGGCACTATTGGCAGCAGGGCTATGCCTATGAAGCCTGCATGGCGGTCATCCGCTATGCCTTTGACACACTGCACGCCCATAAAGTTTTTGCCGAGACCATCGATCCCGTGAAATCCGTGGCTCTGATGAAGAAGTTGGGAATGACTCCGGAGGGCATCCAGAGAAGTCAGGCCCGGAACCTCCACGGCGACTGGGTGGATTTGCATTTTTATGGTCTGCTGGAAGAGGAGTGGCGAATGCTCGTCCACTGATGGCATGGAAAATCCCCATCCCATGACCGCTTCCCCTGGGGATCCGCCAGGTCTTCTCCCCAAGGTGTACGGATTCAGCGCAGGTTTCCGCCAGCGCTTTTGTTTTATGTTTATGAAAGAGAGGCAGCACAATGATTCGCATAATGTTTTTTCCAAAGGATACCATCCCCGATGAAAAGCTTAAATTCTCCGTAATTACAGCAGCCTACCAGGGAAAGTGGATTTTCGCCCGCCATAAAAAACGCAGCACCTGGGAGATCCCCGGCGGCCACCGGGAACCGGGAGAGCAGCCCTGTGAAACCGCAAAGCGGGAACTGTACGAAGAAACCGGTGCAACAGAATTTGACTTGCGGGAGGTCTGTGTTTACGGTGTAGAAAAAGACGGACAAATCACCTATGGAATGCTTTGCTTTGCCCAGGTGACGGCTCTTGGCCCCCTGCCTCCCGAAATGGAAATCGGAGAAATCAAATTGTGTCATGATTTGCCGTCAGCACTTACCTATCCCCAGATCCAGCCCCATTTATTTGCCCATGTGCAAACATGGCTGGCACAGCAATCGCAATCATAACCTGTCGGTTTTGTGACACGCCATAGACGCAGAACGCTTTCCAGGATACAAAAATGAGCGATATCCGATTTGTCGGATATCGCTCATTTTGTAAACACAGTATTTTAAGCCACTTCTTAGTACTTGGAAGTGTTAACCTTCACGCCGGGGCCCATGGTGGAAGCCACAACGCAGGAACGGATATACTGACCCTTAGCAGCAGCGGGCTTTGCCTTCACCACAGCGTTCATCAGGGTGTCCATGTTCTCCTGCAGCTTCTCAACGCCGAAGGAAACCTTGCCCACGGGGCAGTGGATGATGTTGGTCTTGTCCAGACGGTACTCAACCTTACCAGCCTTGATTTCCTTAACAGCAGCAGCCACATTGGGGGTCACGGTGCCGGCCTTGGGAGAGGGCATCAGACCCTTGGGGCCCAGAACCTTACCCAGACGGCCAACCAGGCCCATCATGTCGGGAGAAGCAACAACGACGTCAAAGTCGAACCAGTTCTCCTTGGTGATCTTCTCCACCAGCTCCATGCCGCCGACATAGTCAGCGCCGGCTTCCTTAGCCTCGTCCACCTTAGCGTCCTTAGCGAACACCAGAACCCGGCGGGTCTTACCGGTACCGTTGGGAAGAACAACAGCACCACGGACCTGCTGGTCAGCGTGACGGGAGTCAACACCCAACTTGATGTGGAGCTCAACGGTCTCGTCGAACTTAGCGGTGGCAGTCTTTACTACCAGGCCCAGAGCGTCGACGGGCTCATACTGCACAGCGCGGTCAATCTGCTTGGCGCTGTCCTTATATTTTTTACCTCTAAACAATGTAATATCCTCCTTAAAGTGGTGATGCGGAATAATCCTCCCACATTTTTGAGGCGTGGCGGTTTGCCATCACAGCCTCAGCAAGCAAATATCAGTCCACGACGGTGACGCCCATGGAGCGGCAAGTGCCGGCAACCTGGCTCTCAGCAGCCTCGATGGTGGCAGCGTTGAGGTCGGGCATCTTCTTCTCAGCAATCTCTCTGACCTGAGCACGGGTGATGGTGCCAACCTTGGTCTTGTTGGGAACACCGGAACCGCTCTCTACACCGATGGCCTTCATGATGAGCATGGGGGTCGGAGGAGTCTTGGTGATGAAGGTGAAGGAACGGTCGGCATAGACGGTGATCACAACGGGAACCTTGAAACCGGCCTGATCCTGGGTACGGGCATTGAATTCCTTGATGAAAGCAGCGATGTTAACGCCGTGCTGACCCAGAGCGGGGCCAACGGGGGGAGAAGCAGTTGCCTTAGCGGCATTGATCTGCAGTTTGATAATACCAGTTACTTTCTGTGCCATTGAAAAGCACCTCCTGAATAAATGTGGTTCATACGCCTAAGCGTATTTTTGTCGGGGTTTCACACCCCTCCCACGTTCCGGCCGACAAGCGGCCCGATGCGTTTACTGGGGAATCACTTCCACCTGGTCGAGCTCCAGCTCTACAGGTGTTTCGCGGCCGAACATAGATACGACCACGCGGACCTTGTTTTTCTCCAGGTCCAGGTCCTCCACCACACCAGAGAAGGATGTGAGGGGACCGTCCGCAATGCGGACAGTGTCGCCCACTGCATAGTTGACGACGATTTCTTTTTTCTCCATGCCAAGCTGGAGCACTTCCTCTTCGGTCAGAGGTGTGGGCTTTGTGCCGGAACCGACAAACCCGGTCACACCGCGGACATTGCGGATGATGTACCAGGATTCATCTGTCATAACCATCTTCACCAGCACATAGCCGGGGAAGACCTTGCGCTCCACAGTCTTGGCAACACCGGAATCAGAGATCTCCGTGACATTTTCCACAGGGATAGAGACGGCATGAATGATCTCCTGAAGACGGCGGGACTCTACAGTTTTCTCGATGGTGGCCTTAACCGTATTCTCGTAGCCGGAATAGGTCTGCACCACATACCACTTTGCAGTTTCCGCCATGATTAGTTACCCAGGCTGACCAGCAGCTCAACGCCAGCGCTGGCAACCATGTCAAAGCACCAGATGAACAGGCCGACGAGGACTGCGCAGGCTACGACGACCAAGGTATTCTTGGCGACCTGAGGCCAAGTGGGCCATACGACCTTTTTCAGCTCGCTCCGCATTTCACGGAACCACTTAGCAATTCTGTGTCCGGTTCTTTTGAACCAGTTTTCCTTTTTGACTTCAGCCATTGTTTTCACCCTTTCCGTTCTCAACCACTTACTTGGTCTCGTTGTGGATGGTGTGCTTCTTGCAGAATCTGCAATACTTCTTCATCTCGAGACGGTCAGGGTCGTTCTTCTTGTTCTTCATGGTGTTGTAGTTTCTCTGCTTGCACTCGGAGCATCTCAAAGTGACTTTCACGCGCATAACGGCACCTCCTTAAAAATTGCCTCCCTGTATGGCCCCGGCTAGTATGGATTTAGAGGCGGTGAAACTGCGTTTCTCACCGCACCGGGGCTGAAAAGAGCGCACAAAAAAAGCCCTTTTCGCAGGTGAATTTATTCTAGCATATAAAAATCCCAAGGTCAACATGTTTTTTCTTTCTTTTTTGGATTTTTTTCGTATAATAGGAGGTGGAAAGTTAGACTCCCTCCCATTGCGGAGGAAACGAGAAAGGAAGCAACACAATGAATCGAATCATGGCCATTGATTACGGCGACGCCCGGACCGGCATTGCCATTTCAGACCTTTTATGTTCTCTGGTGGGCAGCACCACCGTCATTCACAGCTGGGACGAGGACAAAACCCTGCGGGAAATCTGCCGTCTGGCAAAGGAGCATCAGGTGGGAGAGCTTGTCATGGGCTTTCCCCGGAACATGGACGGCACCGAAGGCCCCCGGGCCGAAAAGTACCGTTCCTTTGCCAGGCGGCTGGAAGAGGAATCCGGCCTTCCCGTAAAGCTTTGGGATGAGCGCAGGACCACCATTGAAGCCCATCAGATCCTGAATGACCACAACTACCACGGAAAAAAGCGTAAAAACACGGTGGACGCCGTGGCTGCCGGGCTGATTCTGGAGGGCTACCTCTCCTTTCGCTGCCGATAGCAGAGGAACAGCTCCCGGATTCCCGTAAACACCATGAGTCCTCCAAAGAGCTTCCGCAAAAGCGACAGATCCAATCCCGCAGAAATCCAGGCACACAGGGCAGCGGCCGCGGCCCCCACCCCCATTGCCGGAGCCGCCGTCTTTTTTTCCACCTGTCCCTTCCTGCCGTGAAGCCAGGCAGACAGACAGGCCGCCGGGAGAAAAAACAGCAGATTGACCCCCTGGGCAAGCCGCTGATCCATGGACAGCACCTCCGTAAGCCACAGCACCAGAAGCGAACCGCCGCCTACGCCCAGACCGCCCAGAAACCCCAGTGCCGTTCCCACCAGGAGGCAAACCGGAATCGACTCTAAGAACATAACCCACGAATCCCTCCCCACACCATAAGCCCGCCAAAAATCAGGCGCAGCAGGGTCGTGGGGAGTTTGCTTCCCCATCGGCCTGCAAGAAGCCCTCCTGCGCCGCTTCCTACGAGATAAGGCCATGCCGCCGCCCAGGGCAGGCCATTGTAAATCCCATAAACCGTCACAGACACCAGACACATGGGAAGCATCACCGCCACGCAGGTCGGAAACAGCTTTCCCTCCTCAGGCGGCAGTGCTTTGCTCAGCACCGGAACCAGCACCATGCCGCCTCCCGCTCCCAACAGACCGTTGACTGCCCCCGCCAGTATGCCCCCTATCACGGGGACCCAGGATTTTTTCATGGAATCACCTCATTTTTCCATAGTATTTCCTGCAAAATCCAGAGTATACCCTATCATTCTCCCCCGCTCCTCTTGCACGATTTATCTAAGTATGGTATACTGAGTTTTAGTATATATTGTCGTGTTATACCGGCAAGGAGGAGACAACCATGCACTATCCGCAGCAAATTCTCCAGGAGGTCCAAAAGGCCGTCGTTGGCAAGGAGCGCACCGTGCTCTGGACGCTGGCTGCCATTCTGGCCCGGGGCCACATCCTTCTGGAAGATATCCCGGGCGTGGGAAAAACCACTCTCGCTCTGGCCTTTTCCAAAGCGCTGGGACTGGGCTACAATCGGGTTCAGTTTACTCCCGATGTTCTGCCCTCTGATGTAACAGGTTACTCGATTTACGATAAAAATACGGGAAAAATGCTCTATCAGCCCGGTGCCATTTTGTGCAATCTCTTTCTGGCGGACGAGCTGAACCGGGCCACCTCCCGAACACAGTCCGCCCTTCTGGAAGCCATGGAAGAGGGCCAGGTCACGGTGGACGGCCAGCGCCATCTGATCGATCGGCCCTTTACCGTCATCGCCACCCAGAATCCCGTGGGAGCCGCAGGCACCCAGCTCCTGCCGGACAGCCAGATGGACCGTTTTACGGTCTGTCTGTCCATGGGGTATCCCAGTGCCAAGGATGAAGCCGCCATGATCCTGGGGCGGCAAGGCGGAAATCCTCTGGACAGCCTCCGTCAGGTAGTGGACCGGCAGGGTCTTGTCTCCATGCAGGATCAGGTTGCCTCTGTCTATCTCAATGAAGATATCATAAAATTTGCGGTGGCTCTCATGGGTGCCACCCGGAATCACCCCGATCTTCTCCGTGGCGGAAGCCCGCGGGCCACCCTGGCCGTGATCTCCATGGCCAAAGCCGTGGCCTATCTCAGCGGCCGGGACTACTGCCTTCCTTCCGATATCCAATCCGTATTCTGTGAAACCGTCTCGCACCGGGTGATCCTGACCCCCAGAGCCCAAACCCAGGGAAAAACCTCCAGAGCCATTCTGGAAGAACTGCTGCAATCCATAAAGCCGCCCCATGTGAGGTAAGAGGTATGTGGAAGAACAGGATCCTCTATCTTCTGTCACTCACAAGCGCGTTTGCATTTCACTGCTTCTTCTCCGGGTGGTTTTCCGAATATCTCCTTCTGTTCCTGTTGGTTCTCCCTGTTTTTTCTCTTTTGCTCAGCCTGCCCGCCATGTGCACCATGCGTCTGTCTGCAACCGGCCCTTCAGAGGCAGCTCTGGGGGCTGAGACCAGCGTAGTGCTGTGGACCAGCTGTAGGCTGCCTCAGCCCCGGTGCAGATTCTGTCTTACGGTGCAAAACCCTCTGACAGAGCTTTTTCTGCGCCGCAAATTTCGCCCCGACAGTCTTCGCATCGCTGTGCCCCTTCCCACGGAACACTGCGGCACGCTCCACTGTGCCGTCACCAAGGGCCGGGTCTATGACTATCTGGGGCTTTTTCGCTTGCCCCGCAGATGGACCTGCTCCCTCAGCTGCCGGGTGCTCCCCTGTGCCATTGCTTTGGAAGATGTTCCCTCTTTACAGGCGCTTCAGCCTTTGGGATTTTTTCCCAAGGCCGGAGGAGGAGTGTCTGAATATCATGAGCTTCGGGAGTATCTGCCCGGCGACAATCTGCGGCAAATCCACTGGAAGCTTACCGCCAAGCTGGATGTTCCCATTGTGCGGGAGCCTCAGATCCCTGCCTTCCCCAAGCTGGTGGTTTCCCTGGATTTCAGCGTCCCAGCCCTGGAAATCGATAGGATCATGGGACAAACCATCTATTTGTCTCAATATCTTCTGGAGCACCACATTCCCCACTGTGTCTGCTGGGTTTCGGGAACGACCCCCCGGGAGCAGTGGGTGGAACGGCCGGAGGACATCACCTCCCTGATCCACGCTATGGCTGCGTCGGAAAAAGCCCGGTTCTCCAACGAAAGCAATTCCCAAACACGGATCGAGGAAGGGGGCATTTCCTATGACTTCCGCTAAATCCCCCATCCGGGAAAAGGCGGTAGATTTTCTGGTGGCCCTGCTCCTAAGCTGGAGCATCGGAACCGCCAGCCTGCTGTGCCTTGATTCTGCCTTTCCGCTCCCCGCAGACAGGACGCTCATCATTTCCGTTATAGGCCTTTGCAGCTTTGGCACTTCCCTGGCTTATCTTTTCTCAAAAGGCTGGATTGCTGTCTTTGTCAGCTGGATTGCCGGTCTTGGTGTCATTCTGATTTGGTATCCGGACTTTTTAGTCAATGGAACCAAAGAGATTTTTGATACACTTCTTACCTTTTATTCTAACGCCTACCCCTTTTTGCCCTTCTCTGTGGGCCCCATTCCTCCGGGATATACCGCCACCTTGCCCATGTGCCTTTGGGGTGCCATGGTTGCCACCCTGTGCGCCTGGACCGTTCTCAAGCAGCAGACCCCTGTGGGCGTGCTGATCTTATCCGCCTTCCCCCTGGCCCTTTGCATGGTGGTTCTGGATACCCCTCCTGACCGTTCTTTTCTCTTTGCGTATCTCATGGGCATTGCCCTGCTGCTTATCACGCAGGGCTGCCGCCGGAGAAATCGGGGGGCAGGAAGTCGCCTGTGTCTTTTGCTGATGGTCCCCACAGCACTGCTTGTCCTGGGGCTTCATGCATTCCTGCCGGAGGCATCCTATACCAGAAGCCCTTGGTCCGACAGCCTTCTGCACCATGCCGAACAGCTGGTGCCCGGCCTGAGTGCGCAGGCCGAGCCTCCACCTCCGGATTCTCCCACCCCTTCCCATTCAGAAACTCCTCTGACCATGGGCCCGCCCAGATATACGCACCGGGCAGTCATGGAACTCACCGCTCCCACCAGCGGCGCCGTCTATCTGCGGGGCAGAACCTACGCAGAATACAGCAGTGACCACTGGAATACCATGGATTCCCGGCAGTATGATGATTCCTCTTTCTATGACAAAGGTCTTTTCCTCTCCTACCGTGATTCGGAAGCGGACACCGAAACCATGCACATCCGTACCTATGGAATCCATGAGGTGCTGTACACCCCCTACTTCCTGCCACAGCTTCCCCAACAGGGCCGTTGTTTGCAAGACCATACCATTGAAAACTCCGATCATATCGGAACCTATGACATTTCCTACTGCCCTGAAGGGCCTCAAGCTCTTTCTGATCCTGATTTCTTTGTCTCTTCTGACCATCGTACATCTTACGATGAGTTTGTCCATGAGAACTACACAAAACTCCCCTGGGACACCCGAAAAAAGGCAACGGACTATCTGCAAAGCCATGGCTTTGCCCAGGCTCCCGCCACCGAATCCAATCCCTCCGCCTATGCCCAGCAGATTGCCCGGCTGGTCCGGTCTTCCGCCACCTATGATGCCACCACCCCCGCTATGCCAAAGGGGAAGGACTTTGCCATCTGGTTTCTGGAAGAATCCCCCACGGGCTACTGCGTCCATTTTGCTTCCGCCTCCGTGGTGCTGCTGCGGGCCGCAGGAATCCCTGCCCGATTTGTCACCGGCTATTTGGTGAACGCCCAGGCTGGAACCCCTGTGCCCGTTCTCGACAGCAACGCCCATGCCTGGGCGGAATACTATGCAGACGGCATCGGCTGGATCCCTCTGGAAGCAACCCCGGCCGATGCGGTGGAGCACATACTCCGGCCGGAGGAGCCCACGACGCCGGATACCACCGGGGAACCCCACGGCGTCACGGAAGAACCCACGGTGCCTGCAAAGGACTCTCTTCCTACAGAGCCTGCCCCCTCCCCATCAGAGGGAACCACTCTGAACACGCCGAAATCCGGCGGACAATTCCGTATTCCCGGCTGGATTTTTCTGATTGCAATGCTGATCTTTTCTGCGCTGGCCTACTGTCCCGCCCTGCTGTTTCTTCGCCGCAGCAGACTTCGCAGGCTGTCGGAAAACGAAGCCTTCCTTCTGCGCTGGCACTACTGCTGCTCCATGGCCCGCTGGCTGAAGGTCTCTCAGGACCCCTGCATGGATCTGGCCCTCAAGGCCCGGTTCAGCCAGCACTCCATGGAAAAAGAAGACTGGAAAGCCCTCCACAGCTGGCAGGCCCAACTGCGTTCGGAACTTTCCACAGCCCCCTTCATCAAGCGCTTCCTTATACGAAGAGTTCTTCTTTGGGACAGGAGACTATAAAGGCTGTTTTCGCCCCAGTGCCGAAAGCACCTGGCTCTGCCCCCATACACATTCCCGGCGAAACTGCTCCATCAGCGGGCCGTATAGGGGGTGGCCCGGATCATAGAGGCAGCTGAGCTGCCCCAGGCAGTCCGCCAGATGCTCCGGCCCTGGGCGTTCCCGCCTGGCTCGTCTGGGCAGTTCTCCCAGCTGTGTTCCCAGTGCCCGCAGCGCCTGGGCCCGCTCCTGACTCTGGCGATAAAGCCGCTGCATCAGGCTTTTTTCCCATCCACGGCGATATAGCTCCCGGCAAAGTTCTCCCGCCACCAGTTCCCGCGCTTCCAGATCCCGAAAGACCACAGGCGGCGTCTGGTTGGCCTTATGCACCCTTTCCCACAAAGCCTCTGTTTGTGCCTTGTTGTATAAATCCACAAACAATCCCTCCTTTTTCTTCATCCTATGCACGGAGATCCTCTGTGGTACCACGTTCATCTCTAACGAAAGGAGGGCCGCTCCCTCAGCACGTTCCTCACACCCCTTACCATGCCGCACGCAGCCCTTCAAACAGGCTTCCGTCACACTACAATCAGAAAGGATGATTTTTGTGTCTTCTCGTCTGACGCATTATCTGCGCCGTGCACTCTGTCTGATGCTCATCTTATCCGTCCTGCCCCTTTCGGCCTTTGCCGCCGACGGCCCCGGACTGGACGCCTTTGCCGTACCCGACCCTCTGCCGGAACCGGAGTTTTCCGATGTTGCCATCGGTTCCTGGTATGACTCCTATGTGGGCGTTGTCCAGTATCTGGGGCTTATGAAGGGCACGGATGAAACCCTCTTCTCCCCCAACGGCACCGTACCGCTGAGCCAGGGTCTGGCCGTGGCCGTGCGAATCTACGAGATCTACCACGGTCTGGAGGATCTGTCTCAGGACTACGAAGGCCCTTGGTACCGCTATTATGTGGACAGAGCCAAAGAATACGACATCCTTCCCCAGCAGCTTCAGGAGGAACCCTTCACTCGCAGCGCCACCAAGGCCGAGCTTGGAGAGATCCTTTCCAGATGCCTTCCCAAGGAAGAATTGGAGGCCAAGCTGGACATTTCCTCCATACCGGACTATGGCAGTGAGGAACCCTACTTTAACGGCGTTCTGATTCTCTACCAGGCCGGTATCCTTACCGGAGACAAGGAAGGCTATTTCCATCCCCACGCCAATATCCGCCGCTGTGAGCTGGCCGCCATGGTGACCAGGCTGGTCTGTCCCCAGTATCGGCTGATTAACGGAAACCAGGAACTCCCCTCCGGGGCTCCCGGCATGGATGCCTTCCAGCTGCCGGACCCATTGCCGGAACTGCCCTTCCGGGATCTGGAGGACGGACGGTGGTACATCACCCCGGTGCACCATGTCTGTGCGCTGGGCCTTATGAACGGCGTGGAAGATACCATCTTCAGACCCAACGGCACCGTGGCCGTGGCTCAGGTCGTGGCCGTGGCTGTCCGTGTCTACGAGCAGTACATGGGCCTTACTGACGAATCCGATGATTATGGCGAAACATGGTACGATTACTACATGGACCGGGCTCAAAAATACGGGATCCTTCCCTCTGCCATGCAGGATGCCGCTCCCACCAGAGCCGCCACCCGTGCAGAGGTAGCTGCCATTCTCTATGGTGCCCTGCCTCTTTCCGAGCTGGACACTCTGAACCAGATCGACACCTTGCCGGACTATGATTCTGAGCAGCTCTATTGGGATGAGGTTCTCACCCTGTATCGGGCCGGAATCCTTACCGGCAGCGATGAATACGGCCGTTTTTATCCCAACAATGCCATTCGGCGCAGCGAGCTTGCAACCCTTCTGGACCGTCTGACCCAAAAGGACAGCCGGGAGGCCGTGGAACTCAAGCCCCTTCCCGCTCCCTTTTTCTCCACCATCGTCTATGGCACCAGCGGTGCCGGCAGAGACCTGGTGGCATACCGCTACGGTCAGGGCGAAAATGTCCTGGTGCTCACCTTTGCCATCCATGGCTGGGAGGACAACTTCCCCAGGGACGGGCAGCTTCTGGTGGACACCGCCAATACTCTGCGTGAAACCCTGGAGGCCCAGTATGACGCCCTGGTCAAAGACGGCAACTGGAGCGTCTACGTGCTTCCCTGTCTGAACCCCGACGGTCTTGCCGACGGATGGACCCACAATGGCCCCGGCCGCTGCACCACCCACGGTCCCAACGGCAGAGGCATCGACATGAACCGTTGCTTCCCTTACAACTTCTCCCCCAGTTATTCGGACCGAAATTACACCGGCGATTCTCCTTTGCAGGCCGTGGAAGCCCAGGCTCTGCATCGGTTTGTCAAGAGTGTCCATGGCCAGGGGCACAATGTTCTCATTGATGTTCACGGCTGGTTCGATCAGATCATCTGCTCCACAGGCCGGGAAGGCCAGGTCTATCAGGCCATGAAGGAATCCTTCCCCTCCTGCCGCTATACTTCTTTGGCCGGCGGCCGTGGATACTTCTCCGCCTGGGCCGGCTATACCCAGGGCTTTGAGGCCTGTCTTCTGGAATTCCCCTATGTCTCCAGTGCTGCGGATTTCCACAGTCAAAATCTGGACCATCGCTTTGTGGAAGCCATCCGCACCATCCTCACTACATACAACTAAGTAATATCACCTAACAGCAAGGGCGCTGCTCCGTCTCGGAAGCAGCGCCCCTGCTGTTTTATAAAGAAACCTTTTGCATTTGTGGTCCTTTGTGGTATACTACTTTTTGTAAATGAAAGGGGGGCAATCCATGGCCCAGAATTGGATGCGGCTGGATAACGCCGCCAAAATCTTCCCGGCAGTCCGCCGACGGAACTGGAGCAATGTGTTCAGAACCTCTGCCACCCTGACGGAGCCTGTGGACCCGGCAATCCTTCAGAAAGCCGTAGAGCAGGTGCGTCCCCGGTTCCCCTCCATGATGGTCAGCCTCCACAGAGGCGCCTTCTGGTTTTATCTGCAAAAACTCCCCCAGAGTCCTGTAGTCAGAGCAGACGGTGCCTGTCCTCTGATCCATATGACCGTCCGTGAGACGGAAACCTGCGCCATTCGGGTGCTGTATTACCAGAATCGGATCGCCGTGGAATACTTCCATGCGCTCACGGACGGAACCGGCGGCATGGTGTTCCTCAAGACCCTTGTGGCAGCCTACCTCCGCCTGCGCTACGGGATTTTCGTGCCCTGCACCCAGGGTGTTCTGGACCCGGAAGAAGCCCCCAGGCCGGAGGAGTTGGAAGACAGCTTCCTGAAGCATTCAGGCCGGCGGGCCATGAGCCGCCGGGAACCCAACGCGCTGCGGCTTCCGGGCAGAAGGGAGCCCGGTGCCTTTCTCCGGCTTACGGTAGGAACCCTGTCCACCCGGGCCCTGCTGGACCTGGCACACAGCTACAGCTGTTCCATCACCTGCCTTTTGACCGCCGTGATGCTCCAGTCCATTCTGGATCTGGCACCTCGCCGCCGTGGCTGGGCCAAGGTCATGGTCCCCGTCAATCTGCGAAAGCTCTTTGGCAGCCAGACCCTGAGGAACTTTGCTCTGACCCTGAATGTGGGTGTTGACCCCAGGCTGGGAACCTATTCCCTGGAAGAATTGTGCAAAATCGTCCGGGGACAGCTGGACTGTCAGGTAAACCCGCAGCAGATGGCTGCCCGGATCGCCGCCAATGTAAATCCGGAGCGCAACCTGCTGATGAAGGCCGCACCGCTTCCCCTCAAAAATCTGGTAATGCGGCTGGTCTATCGGTTTTCCGGGGAGTCCAAGGGCTCTATCAATGTCTCCAATCTGGGTCTTACCCAACTTCCCCGGGAGATGGTTCCTTATGTATCTCATCTGGACTTCATCATTGGCCCTCAGGCCACCTTTTATCACAACTGCAGCGTAGTGTCTTATGAGGACTGCACCCGGATCAATCTCATTCGGGCCACCCGGAATCCAAATCTGGAGCAGCGCTTCTTCACCCGTCTGGTGGAGCTGGGGCTGGAGGTGGAGGTCCAGAGCAACCACGCAGGAAGGGAGCGACCTTAAATGTATTGCATGAAATGCGGTGTCCGGCTGGCACCGGGTGAGGAAACCTGTCCTTTGTGCGGCCTGCGGGCCTATCACCCCGATCTGCCCTCCAATGAGGGGGAGCCTCTCTACCCCCGCCGTTGGGAGCCGCCCAAGCCGGAACGAAGTATTTTCCGTTTTTTGATTACCCTCATCTATCTGGCAGGGATCGCCGTGTGTCTTTTGGTGGACCTGAATCTGTGCAAAACGATCACCTGGTCCGGCTATGCCCTGATTGGTATGGGGGTGGCTTATCTGGTGTTTGTGATGCCCCTGTGGTTCCACCGTCCAAATCCCATTGTCTTTCTGCCTCTGGACTTTCTGGCAGTGGGTCTTTTCCTGCTCTACATCAGCCTCAAAACCCGGGGCGGCTGGTTTCTCTCCTTTGCCTTCCCCGTAACGGGCATGTATGGCATTCTGCTGACCGCGGCTCTGGCGCTGTTTCGCTACATTCGCCGGGGCAGATTCCTGATTTTAGGGGGCTGCTTCATTGTTTTCGGATGTTCTTCCATGCTGGTAGAATTTTTCATCTCCATTACCTTCGGCACAAGCATGTTCCTCTGGAGCCTGTATCCCACCACCGTGATGTCTCTGGTCGGCATTTTCTTTGTGCTGGCAGGCCTCATCCCCTCTCTGGGAGAAGGGGTCCGCAAGCGGATCTTTATGTAAGGACAGCCCCTCTCCCTCCGGACCGTTTCATGGCTCCGGCGGAGGGGGGCTTCTGCAATAGAAAAAACCCCGTCTGTCTCATGACAAACGGGGCCTTTCTGGAGCTGGAGACGTGGCTCGAACACGCGACCTGCTGATTACGAATCAGCTACTCTACCAACTGAGCTACACCAGCGTCAGCACCTAATGTGCTTTCTTTATTATACAGGAAATTTCACAGCTTGTCAACGGGAAGATTCCCGTTTTTTATCGCAAAGGAAGAAGAAACGACGTCCCTTCCCACCATTTTCCACATTGAAAGACGCTGCCCGGGGAATTTGCCGGGCAGCGTCTTTTTTATATCCTTGTTATCAGCTCTGCTGTGCAATCCCTCGAATGCTGCTGATGACCCAGTCCTGATTCTCAACTGTGATCACGCTGCCGCAATAGGGGCATTTTGCCGTCTCGTTGATGGACACAGGGGCTCCGCAGTTGGGGCAGTTCACCGTCTCCGTGCCTTCCACCTGTTTGGTCGTGGCTCCGGTGGCACGGCACAGATCCCATTCATAGGTCATAAACTTTTCCTTGGTGCGGTCGCCGGAGATCAGCTTGCCGGAATTGTCATCCAGCGTGAAGTCCACAATTCTGGTCCGCACAATGGCCAGCACATGGTCCTCGCCTTCTTCCTGATACCAGCCCTCAAGATCCACACCCAGCACCGCAATGCGCTGCACATAGTTGGTCTGTCCCAGCTTTTTCATAGTCTCCACCGAGCGAGTCATCTGGTTCAGCAGCGCATCGGTGAAATAGGGCTGCAAAGGCTCCAGATTCCTGTCCTGCCAGCAGTTTTGCATCTGCACATAGAGATTGGAAATCTTCTCTTTCAGCTCCGCCTGATCAAACTGGTCGTCCAGTTCTTTATATTGGCTCATGGGCTTGCAGGGCACCGCAGTCTTTACAGGGACAGGAGGAACCCCGCCACGGCTGCTTCCGCTGCCGCTTCCGCCGCCTCTGCCGCTTCTTGCCTTAACCAGTAAAACGATAATTACAATGGTGATCACCGTGGCCGTAACCACAGGACTGCTGGAATTGGAGCCTCGGGAACTGCCCGAGCTATAGTCGTGATCGAAGCTGCTGCCGCTGCTGTGGCTGCTGTGGCTGCTGCTTCCTCCACCTCCGCCATAATCGCTATTTCCCGAAAAGTTGCCAAAATCCGCTCTGGCCGTGAGGGGCAGGGTTACGCAAAGGAATAAAATCATAAGTGCCGCAAAGAATCGTTTCACAATGGATTCCCCCTTGTTTTCTTTCTTTATTCGGTTTTTTATGATAGTACCATAGAAGCAAATAGATTGCAATTCTTTTGTTTCCATGAAATAAAAAAATTTTTAAGTTTTTTTGAAAAAACCTATTGACAAATGGCCGTTTATCTTGTATGATAACGGAGCTGTTTCGGTGGAAAACTGCTGACGCGGCATCACGGCGGCATAACTCAGTTGGTAGAGTAGCCGGTTCATACCCGGTATGTCATCTGTTCGAATCAGATTGCCGCTACCAGGCCCGTTGGTCAAGTGGTTAAGACACCGCCCTTTCACGGCGGTAACATGGGTTCGAGTCCCGTACGGGTCACCAAGAAAACGCATCAACCCATGGGTTGATGCGTTTCTCTTTTGCCCATCCACTTACCAACCAATTCAACCTGAGCCTCCGGCTCAGCGGTTCTGCCGGCCACCGGATGTCCTCCCTTGGGAGGATGGCAGGGGGAACAGAAATGGGAGTCCCCAAGGGGGCTCCCATTATTTTATTTTACGAAAGCGAGTGATCCTTATGACGCCCACTTTGGCAAAAGAAAACAAAATGGGAGCCATGCCCATGGGCAAGCTCCTGCTCAACATGGCGCTGCCCATGATTATTTCCATGCTGATTCAGGCCTTGTATAACATTGTAGACAGCGTGTACGTGGCAAGGCTCAGTGAAGATGCACTGACCGCCGTGTCCATGGCCTTCCCGGTGCAGAATCTTATGATTGCCTTCTCCACCGGTATCGGAGTCGGTATGAACTCCCTGCTGTCTCGTTGCCTGGGCAGCGGCGAGCAGGAAAATGCCAACCGGGCCGCCGGCCACGGCATTGTACTGTCCGGGCTGTGCTATCTGCTGTTTATGCTTCTGGGTCTGTTCGGCTCTTCCTACTATTTCCGAATGCAGATCGACATTCCCGCCATTTATGAGGGCGGTGCCAAATATATGACCATCTGCACCGTGTTCTCCTTCGGTCTTTTTGGTGCCATTCTCTTCGAGCGCATCCTGCAAGCCACCGGCCGCACCGTTTTCACCATGATTACCCAGAGCACCGGTGCCATACTCAACATCATTC
>JARIBV010000097.1 GCA_029257335.1 Faecousia sp. | reverse complement strand
GTTTTGCTCTGCCTGCTCCCAAGCGAACCGGCTGACCGCATCGACAATATTATTTCGGTCTCCCTGATACCGGATGACGATGCATCTCGTGCGCTCGTGTACCGTTACCTGAAGGACCCCTCTGGTTTTTCGGAACCAGGCCTCCAGCAGATCCGCCTGCTTCAGGCTCATCTGCTGCTGTTTCAACCGAAAGCGGATCCGGCCTCTGCTTTCGTGTTCAATCACTGCATTCATATAAAACCTCCGTGGAAAAAAGGAGCCGCAAATGCGACTCCTTTTTACTGCCTGCTATTTATTCTTCCTCACAGTTGCAGTCGCAGACCTGTGCAGCCTCCTGCTCGGCTGCTTCCTTTGCGGCGCGCTCTTCGTTCAGATCCTTAGCGGCAGCCAGGATATCCCCTGCATTCTCCTGAACGGTGGTTACGGTTTCCATAACGGAATCCTTCATACGCAGGCCTGCAGCAGTGGCGTGTGTGTAGATCTTCTTAGCATCCTTGCTGGTGAGCAGCTTGATGCCAACAGAACCGAACAAAGCGCCGCCTACAAAGCAAGCCATTCTAGTGTATTTATGCATAATAAAACTTCCTTTCTATTTTACTTATGTTTGTACCCTGTAATCATGACCATAATCATGCAGATTACAGCCCCCCATGCCCAAAAACGATGTTGTTTCATGACAATACCCCCTCTGAGAGTTTAGGAACCTTACAGTCCATCTTTTCGGCCTCGAAAGAAGCTCTTTCTTGCCTTAGTTCCTACATTATAACACATAGATTCCCCGTTTGACAATCCTAACTCTTGCTTTTTCACAATTATTTTACTATTTTTCTCAAATTTTGAGCGGCTGCCCCTGCATCACTGTATTCTTTTCCCAATTTTTCTGCCCGTCTCAACAACGCACCAGGCGCTTTGCCTGCTCCAGTACATACCGGAGGCTTTGCCCTTGTTGATTTTCTGGATTTCTGCCCCCCGCCTCTTCTCAGGAACGGAATCTTCCCCTAGGAACAGGAAAGAGCCTCCACTGGACGCCCACGCATCGTACCATTTTGTGCTGTTATCAGAGATATCCGTTTGTGTCTATGTATATTTTTGTATATAAATCGACTGTTTTTCACAAAATACGAGGAAATAAAAATATGTATAAAATAGATGAATTTTTAGAAATAACCATAAATTCAACAAGTTTAATTTGAAAAGTTGTTTCACAAATCATCTTTTCTCTTTTGGTTGCAGAGAGAGTGAAAGTGAATGCCACCGAATTGAAATGCATAAATTTTTTGTATATCTACCGTTTTATTTAGGAAAACACAAATTTTTCTGCACATTTATATTTTATATCATTCTTTCTACAATATACAAACGGATCTCTTATCTTCTCACATAGTACCTATATTTTATTTGGATTTATGAATAAATTTGTTTATATAGCATGTTTTTCACAAGATAATTTGGATATTTGTAAATGTTGGAATGATTGACAATTATGTTTCCTAACGATATAATTAAGTTACTAAAGCAATCTTTTCGTTGTTCATTTTATTTATACATATATATTCATGCACTTTGGAGCGGATACATCCCGGCAGAGAAATACATACCGGGTTTTATAAATGTATCAAATATTTATGTGGGAAGGAATGGATCAAATGCGAAAACAAGTTGCAATTCTCCTGGCTATGGTACTGGTACTGTGTATGATCCCCGGCGTATCTGCGACCGAGGACACAGGCGCCGGTATCTTACTGGACACAGTGCATTCCGGCACTGATGTTCAGGTAGAAGTAAGCGTGGTTGGTGGCGAAGGAGTCACGAACGGCCGTCTTACAATCACCTACGATCCGGATGCGGTAGTGCTTCAAAAGGTAACCGCCGCATCGGGGTTCGGTGCCGTCAGCGTCAACACAGAAGAAGTGGGCAGCATATCCATTGCCTGGGTTGGAAGCAGTATGACATCGGATAAAGCCCCTGTAGCTGCGGCAGTGTTCCGGCCCGTGACCCAGCAAACTCTCACCTTTACCGCACAGTGCCCCGAGGCTTATGCAGGTAAAGAAAAAGTATCGGTTTCCGACGGCAGTGCTTCTTTTGCCTCCAATCCCTTCGTGGATATTGAGGGTCATTGGGCAGAAGAAGAGATTCTTCACGCCTATCATATGGGTTGGGTCAACGGCGTGACCGATAGAAAATTTGTCCCTGACGGGACCTTGAGCCGTGCAATGTTCATTACCGTTCTGCACCGGATGGCCGGCAGTCCTGCAACGGACTTCAAGGCTGACTTCAACGATCTGGAGGATGGCCGCTATTACATGGAGGCCGTAAACTGGGCCGCAGAAGCCGGAATTGTGGAAGGTGTGGGAGAACATCTCTTCCTGCCTCACAAGACAACCCAGCGGCAGGAAATGATCACCATGCTCTACCGCTACGCCCAGTTTAAGGAAATGGATGTTACAACAGAAGGAACTTTGGAGTCCTTCAAGGATTATGGAAAAATCTCCGGTTGGGCGGAGGAGGCCATGACCTGGGCCGTTGAAAAGCAGATTCTCAACGGCTTCGCAGGCGGCTATCTTCTGCCCAGAGCCACCAGTACCCGTGCACAGGCCGTGACCATTCTGTGCCGGTTTCTGGATAAGACATAAGGAGGTTTCACCATGAAGAAATTGAAACGATTTGTCAGTACATTGCTGGTTCTTTGTATGGTTCTGACGCTGGCTCCTGCAGGAGTCCGTGCTGCGCAGGAGCCTGTGGGAGACCCTACCCCAATGACAGAGCCTTATCAGGCACCTGCCTTTGATCCGGAAGCACAGATTTATCAGGAAAATCAGCCTGAGAACGGCGATTCTGTTACCGCAGAACAGATCGACAATCCCGGATTTGATTTAAAGCGTCAGGACGCTTTTCAGGATCTTCCAGTAGAAACAATCTATGCACCCGATCAAATGGTTCGTGTGATTGTGGTTCTGGAGGAGAGCGGTCTGCTGGAGCGTGGCTACACCACAGCCGAGATTGCTTCCAACGGCGACAAAGTTTGCAGGGATGTGCAGACCATGGCACAGCAGCAGGACGCCGTACTCACCTCTATCTCCGATACGGTAGGAGAAGAAAATCTCACCGTCAAGTATCACTACAATGTAGCGGTAAGCGGCATGGCGTTGGAGGTGCCCTATGGCGCACTGGAAGAAATCCGTGCCACGCAGGGCGTCCGGTATGCTTTTGTAGCACCTCAATACGATGTTCCTGATGATATGAGCACCGACACCGCAGATCCTCACATGTATTCCACCAAGGAATCCTTTGGCTCTGCAATTACCTGGGACACCCTGGGCTATGCCGGCCAGGGAATGCGAATTGCCATCATCGATACCGGTCTGGACATCGACCACCCCTCCTTTGCAGAAGTACCCACATTGACCGATGACAGCCTTACAAAGGAAGAGATTGCTTCGGTTCTTGAAAAATTAAACGCATACGAGATGTACAACCGCAGCAGTGCCGTAAAACTTACCGCGGATGCACTGTACCGCAGCGGCAAGGTCCCCTATGCATTTAACTATGTAGACGAAAACCTGGACATTACCCATAGCAATGACAATGCAGGGGACCACGGTACCCATGTAGCAGGTATTGCCGCTGCCAACGATATGGAAGGCTGCCCGGTGGTGGGCGTTGCCCCCGAAGCACAGATCATTGTTATGAAGGTCTTCGGCGCCAGCGGCGGTGCCTACTTTGACGATATTCTGGCTGCACTGGAGGACTGCTACCGTCTGAATGTAGATGCCGTCAATATGTCCGTAGGTTCTCCCGGCGGCTTTACCTCCGAAGGCGATAAGGTCTCCGATATGATCTATGCGCAGTTGAAGGAGAGTGACATGATTGCCTCCGTCTCCGCAGGTAACAGCTCTTCTTCCGCTCTGAAAAACGGGTATGGTACCGACCGAAACCTGACCAAGGACCCGGACAACGGCATTGTCTCCTCCCCTGCCAGTTATGTGGGAGCCACCGTCATTGCCAGTTTAGAGAACGACCATCTCATGAGTCCCTATTTCACAGTAGGAGATCAGCAGATTGCCTATAACGATGTGGCTGCAAAGCCCTTTGCTGCCTTGGCCGGAAAGGAATATTCCTATGTAATGATCCCCGGTACGGGTACCCCCGAGGATTTCCAGGGATTGGATGTAACCGGCAAGATTGCCGTGATTGAGCGCGGCGGTCTCGCCTTTACAGACAAACAGGCCAATGCTTCAAAGGCCGGTGCCATTGCCTGTATAATTTATGACAATGTGGACGGAGAGCTTGGCTTCATGCAGGATTCCCAGCTTCTGCCCAATGTTATGATCTCCAAGAAATCCGGCGCATATCTGGCTGAACAAGCAGCCGACGGAGAAGGTAAGCTGACCCCTGCCGCCAAAGGCGACCAGATCGTCGTAGACAGCCCCACCGCAGGTCAAATGTCCGGCTTCTCCTCCTGGGGTGTGACCCCCGATCTGCGTCTGGTCCCCGATGTGTCTGCCCCCGGCGGCAACATCTATTCCACTCTGGACGGGGGCAAATACGGAACCATGTCCGGCACCTCCATGTCAGCTCCCCATATCGCCGGCATGAGCGCCCTGGTATTCCAGTACCTGCGCGACACCTACCAGCTTTCTGACAAGGAAGCCCATACCATTGCAGAAGCCTTGATTATGTCCACCGCTCAGCCTATGGTGGAGCCCACCGGTGTCACCTATTCCCCCAGAAAGCAAGGTGCCGGCTCTGCCAATGTATATCGGGCCATTGTAAGTCCCGGATATCTCACGGTGGACGGCGGTACCCCCAAGGCCTCCTTTGAGGACGATCCCAGCCGCACAGGGAAATATCATTTCTCATTCGATGTACATAACCTCACCGATTCCGCCATGAACTATGCTCTGGATGCGGAGCTTCTCACCGACCAAGTTAACCTGGATCTGGCAGATCAAGGCTATTACTTCATGGGTGAGACTTCCCGCCGACTGACCGGCGATACCACCTTCTTTGTAACCGATCAGGAGCTTTCCAAGCAGTATGACTATAACAATGACGGCGTTGTAGATCCTTCGGATGTGGAAGCCTTCCTGAACGATGTAAACAAGCAGTCCGAGATCAAAGCCGGGTATGATTTGAACGCCGACAAGGTTGTAGACACTGCGGATGTCCAGGCGCTTTATGAGCTTATCTCTGGCGGGTATACCGCTCTGGACATGGTGGAGGTCCCTGCCCACGGCTCCGTCACGGTGCAGGTCTTTGTGACCCTGTCCGAAGAAGATAAGCAGTATATGGATACCTACTATGAAAACGGTATCTATGTAGAGGGCTTTGTTCATTTATATCCTGCGGATCATACCATTGAGCTGAATCTACCCTTTATGGGCTTCTATGGAGACTGGTCCGATGCCCGGATCTTCGATTCCGCTTGGTACTGGGAAGGTGAAAATGCGGAATTCAATCGCTACCCCAACTCTATTTTCACCAATTTCGGCTCCAATCACTTCTTCTTAGGTGTGAATCCCTATATAGAAGAGCCCTATGATCCTGCACATAATGTACTATCTCCCAATGGGGATGGCTACCAGGATCAGATTGTGGATCTGTATCTGGGCATGATGCGCGGCGCAAAGAAACTTACCTTTGAGTGGACCGCAGGAGAGGAATCTATGTTCTCCGCTGTTGCCAACTATGTCCGCAAGAGCTGCTTCAATATGGCAGTGGGCGTCAATATGCCTTTCGTGTACGCCAACTATATCAAGGAAGTCTATGACTTTACCGATAAAAACGGTGATCCTTTGGCAGACGGCACCGACCTGGTGCTTTCCGTCAAGGGCTATCTGGATGACGGAAACGAAGATGCAGACGAGTCCTTCGAAATTCCTGTGCATGTGGACACTGAGGCTCCTATCCTCTATACGGATGAGATCTCCCTCATGTACAATCCCTATGCAAACCGCCGCTATCTGGAATTCTTTGTCTCTGACAACTATGACATTGCCGCCGTGGTGACGCTCACCGAGGCTGGAGATGTGATCGACCGAGTATCCATTGACGGAGGAGAAAAAACACTGGTCCGTCTGGATGTCAGCGGCTATGATTCCAATTTTGTGATTGCTGTCTGTGATTACGGCTGCAACGAAGTCTATTATGACATTCACTTTGAAGGCAAGATGGACGTGGACTTCGACAGCTTCTATGGGTACCGTCGATTCAGCGTCATTCCCAATGGTGCAAATCTTCAGGCTACTGACGCCCTCAACGGATGGTATTCCTTCCGGAACGCTGATTCCATGCTGCAGCACACTTCACAATATGCATCCGGGCAGGCCCCTGTATCTGCCGCGGAATTCCTGGATGGCTATGTGGTTGCAGTAGATGCCAACAATGAGATCTTTGCCATGAAGGCCGGCGGCTGGACTCGCATGAAGATCGGTCAGCTGGAGCTGGATGGCACCCCCTATCCCGCCCTGGACATGGCATTTGACTACACCACAGACACCTTGTTTGTACTGACCGATGAGCTAAAAACCGGTCAGGGCGGACATCTGGTAAAAATCGATTATCTCACCGGCAAAGTGACGGACCTGGGTGTGATCTCCGGCTTTGCCCATCAGGGCGTCACTCTGGCCTGTGACAATGAAGGAATTCTGTATTCCGTGGATCTCACCTCCGGCGACCTGTATACCATCGACAAAACCAACGCAAAAGCCACATTGGTCGGTCCCACAGGATATGCCGCGAAATTTATGCAGTCCATGACTGTGGACCATGAGACAAACAAGCTCTATTGGGCAGCCTATCAGGGATACACCGCAAAAAGCTATTTCTATGAGGTCAACAAGGAAACCGGCGAGGCAGCAAAGCTGGCGGATGTAGAACAGAACGGCAACATGACCGGGCTGTACAAGCCCTACGCTCCAGACAAAAAACTCTATCCCGAAGCATCGCTCAATGCAATTATGCTCTCTGAAGAAAATCTGCTTATAGGAAAAGGCAGGTCCGTTCAGCTGCTCTGTTCCCCCGTTCCCTATTATGTTCCAATGGATGAAGTAACATGGACCTCTACAGACAAGACCGTTGCCACAGTGGAAAACGGCATTGTCACAGCAGTTGGGGCCGGTAAAGCAACCATCGTAGCCAAGGTGGGTGAATTTACAGCCGAATGCAACGTGGAAGTCAGCGCCTTTGAAGGAAAGCTCACCGTCTTTGATATGGCTGCTTCTGCCAAGTGGGTCAAGTTCAACGCCGCCAATCCCAGCGAAACGACTCCGGTGCAGGATGCCACCCCCACCACCGCAGGTTTCAGTTCCGCCGTGTATCACGACGGCTGGGTGTATGTCTCCGAAGTGGGCGGCGGATTCTACCGTATGGACCCCGAAACCATGCAGGGAGCCAGAATCGGTTCCACCAAGGGAACCCTTTTTGCCACGGCTCTCAACTATGCCGACGGATTCCTGTACGGTGTCGAAGTGGTAGAGGATCCATTTAATTCCTACAGTTATCTGGTACGGGTCAACCCGTCTACAGGTGAGATTCGGCGAATTCAGCAGTTTGATCCCCAGGAATTCGGCACCGTTATGGGCGGCATGACCATCGACTATGCCGGCAACTTCTACTGCATCAGCGTGGACAGCACCACCTATGAAACCACTCTGATCCAATTCCGTGTGGAGGAAGACAAGGCAACCATTCTGGAGCGCACTGTTCTGGCAGACTACAACTGCCGGGGCTATGGCTCCATGCTGTACTCCAAGGAAAACAACGGTATTTTCTGGGCCAGCGACTCCGGCGCCTTGGTTTGGATCAGCACCGAAGATCTGAAGAATGTAAAGGTTACACCGGTGGGCTCCATCGGGGCACAGGGCATGTACATGGGCCTGTTTAGCGCCGACTTTGAAGAACCCCAGGTCCCCAATGTACCGCCTGCCAGCGTTTCCATTCCTAAGAGCTACCTGATTCTGGAAGGGGGCAAGGTGGCCTCCGGCCTGTCCGTAGAGCCGTGGAACGCCCACGCAAATGCCGTATATTCCGTAAAGGATTCCTCCATAGCCGAGGTAGATAACGAGGGGATCATCACCGGCGTGAAGAATGGCTCTACTACACTGGAGATTTCTATTGATGCCCTGAATAAAAAGTTTGAGATTCCTGTTACAGTCACAAAGCCCGCCGGAAATATTTTTGGTTTCATGCTGACCGACTTTATGTACGGCAAAAACATGTGGATCAAAATCCCCGACACAGCCCCCGGTGAGGCCGGAGCTGCTTCCGGCAGTGTGAATGATTTCTCCGTACTTTCAGGCACTTACTACAACGGTAAAATCTATGGCTATGGGCAGGATCAGACCGGCGAGCTGGGCTACAAAAACTACTTCCTCATCATCAACCCCATGGATTACTCCATCCAGGTTGGCGAGATCGTGAATTACAATCTGCGTGATCTGTCCTTCGACTACACCACCGGTACCCTGTACGCAGTGGCACAGGGCGGCACCCTCAAGGGTGCTGTTGCCCAGGTGGCCATGGATACCGGAAAGGTCACCATTGTAGCCGATACAGGACTTGCCCTTGCAGCCATGACCATCGACGCCGAGGGCCAGATGTATGCCATTGGTGAAGACGACAATCTGTACCGTGTGGATAAGCAGACCGGCGAATTGTCCCTGATCGGGCCCGTGGGTGCGGACGCAGGCGCCGTATATCAATCCATGTTCTACGACCACGACACCGGCAACACTTACTGGGCGCAGCTATCGGGAGATCAGACCAGCAGCCTCCGTCTCGTGGACCTTGCCACAGGAACCACCACCAGTCTGGGTATGGTGGGCCCCTATGGCGCCATGATGACCGCTCTGTTCACCATTGCAAAGAACGAACCTGCAATTCCCGAATCCGTAGCTCCCACCGGGATTTCTCTTGACAGAAGAGCTGTGGTTTCCGTGAGCAAAACAGTAACGCTGGATGCTGTGATTCTTCCTGTGTCCCAGTCTCAGACGGACAAGTCCCTCACCTGGACTTCGGAAAACGAGGAAGTGGCAACAGTGGAAAACGGCGTTGTTACCGGTGTGAAGCCCGGTGTGGTCACCATCACGGCCAAAACCGCCAACGGCCAGACCGCTTCCTGCCAGCTCACCGTTCTGGAGCAGGACCGAAAGTTCTATGCCTATGACGAAACCAATACCCAGTGGATCCGCTTTGATGGACAAGCTCCTGCCGAGGCAGAGGTCATGCGTAAGGACGCAGAGGGCGAAACACCGATTGCTGCATCTGCATTTACCGGGGAGACACTCTATGCCTATACACAGGACGGAAGATTCTATTGCGTGGACACTGCCACTTTTGAGCGCACCCTGTTGGGAGAAGGCATCTCAAACAAAACCTATACAACAACCTCCGAAAACAGCTGGACGGGAGAATCCGCCAAGGTCGAATGCACACTGTCGGTGGTGGATATGTCCTATGACCAGAAGACAGGAAAACTCTATGTTGCGATCATGGCACTGAACAAGGAAGCCAGCACCCGCATTGCCCTGATTGCAGAGGTAAACACTGCTGACGGCTCCATTGACATTCTTGTGGAAAATCCGCAGGTTCAGCCCAGTAATCTGCTGGTTTTGAACGGCACGGCTTTCTTCGTGGACAGCTATGTTTCCGGCATGCTCACTGTCATCGACCTGAACAGCGAGGACAAGGCTTATACCCATCAGTCTTTGGTCCAGGGCTATTGGGGCGACTTTGCAGCAGGCCGGGGACTGGTTCAGGACTACTATACCGGTACCGTCTATGCGGTCCGGGATCTGACCGGCGGGACTTCGGTTCTGAACACCCTGGAGCTGGGAGACGGTCACATTGTTCCAATCGGGGAGATTTCTTCCAACATTGTAGCAAACAGCCTGTTTATCAAATAACACAGCAATCCGAATTCATTCTGAGAGTGCCGGGAAACCCCGGCACTCTTTCTTCGCTTCAGAACATTTTCCCGGGTCCACAGACGCTATGCACCCGGCCCAAAGGAAGGACATTGAAAAAAATATACCGCAGATTTCTCAAAGCTTCCCAAAACCGGGCCGCATGCGGCCTCCTTCTCTGTGCCTCTTCTGTGCACCTATAACCAAAACATCCCGGGTCCTGCTGATTAACAGACAAAACTGCGCTGCCGATGCAAAGATCCGGCAGCGCAGCAACATCCAGGAGATCCTCCATGGCGCAAAAAAGAGACCTGCAAATGCAAGTCTCTTTTGATTTGGAGGTACCGCCCAGATTTGAACTGGGGAATGAAGGTTTTGCAGACCTTTGCCTTACCGCTTGGCCACGGTACCATATAAAATCAGGAACGCCATTGCGTTCCTAATTTGTTTGGAGCGGGTGACGAGGCTCGAACTCGCTACCTCCACCTTGGCAAGGTGGCGCTCTACCGGATGAGCTACACCCGCATCTCTGGTGCCTCCGGTCGGAATCGAACCAACGA
>JARIBV010000062.1 GCA_029257335.1 Faecousia sp. | reverse complement strand
GTGCCAAGATCATGGAGGGCGTGTCTGAGACCACCCTGGCTCCCGGCCACAACGCCAACCGGGCACAGGTTGCTACCATGCTCATGCGTCTGGCTAAAATCTAAACTTTAAGAAAAAGGTCTGTTGCGAATTCGCAGCAGACCTTTTTTATGGCACTTTTTTATAGTTTATAGCGAAATATTCGAGATCATGTTCATCCAGTCCTCCAGGGGCGCCTCTTTTGAGAGCGCTAAGGAAAAGGTGAAGCCATTATCAGTCCACATGCCCAAGTGAAACTGCTGCTGGGAATCCCCTTTCAATGTTACATGCAGGGAATTCACAATGAGTTCTTTTGTTACGGCATAGGAATCATAGTTACCTGAATTATCCTCACTGCCCGGAGACTGGCGGAACACGGCAGACTGTCTGCTGCCGTGATAGGTAATTTCCGACATGCGATTCCAGTAGGAAGCATAGGTGATTTTTTTTGTCTCGAAAGGTAATTCTTTCAGTTGAAAAACATCGAAGCCCAGACAATCTGACAATTCTTCCGACGATGAAAAGGTCGTGATTTCGTTTATGGCCCCCTGAACCGTAGGGGGAGCAGACGCCGGGGCATTGCTGCGCAGACAAGTAACTGCAAATGTACCGGTCAGCAGGAGCAGACATGCGGCGAAAGGAAGAAACTTTCTGGAAAGCCTTTTTGATTTAAGCGGCCTTTTTTCAGAAGGAATTGCTTTCAGATGCGCTAAAATGCGAAGACGCATGTCCTCGGTCACTTCGATGTGTTCCATGATTTGGTCATAGCGTTTCTTCAAAGTCATATGCCTCCTTCAATATCTGTTTCAGCTTCTCCCGCCCCCGGTGGAGGTGGGAACGAATGGTGGCCTCTTTGCGTTTCAGTATGGTTGAAATTTCCGTTGTGGAGTAGCCTTCATAATAGAACAGATGGATCACTTCCCGGTACTTTTCGGGAAGATTTTTAACGGCCTCCCACACAAAGGAGAGGTCTTCCCTGCCCTCTTGCACCAGGGATTCCATCAGCTGGTCTGTGCTGCGAAGGGTGTTATAGGCGATGCGGTTTTTGCTTAAATTCGCTGCTACCCGCAGTAGCCAGGCTTTTTCGTGGATGTGATTCTCAAATACAGGTGCAGCTTCCAGGTATTGCATAAGAGTGTCTTGCAGGATATCTTCTGCATCACTCAAATTGTGGAGATAGGAGTAGGCAAGCCGTATAATATGATTGCCATAGTCTGTCATCACCCGTTCGATCTGCTCACAGGTGGGTTCGGAACATTCCGCCCAGTCGGCTGATTCCCCTTCTTTCTGTGGGAAAACCAGCAGTGAATGGGAAGAAAAATAAAACAGCTTGCATACAAGCCAATCAATGAACTGCTGCGAAGGAGTGTATTTTGTGAGACCGTTCACCAAAGGGATTCACCTTCCAATCATAAAAAAGGGCGTGGGGAACGGTTTCGCCACGCCCATGCCGGTTTGCTGACTTAGTCGATGGAGGAAATCAGTGGGGTGATATCCTCCTGTGTCAGCCCGCTGTTGACACTGATGGAGTAAGAATAGGTACCGTTGCTCCAGGTGGCAAGATAAATCTTTTCTTCATTGCCCTTCACCTGCACGTTTGCGTCATTTACAGAGATTTCGGCAGAGTTTTGATAGGCGGAATAATCACCACTGATGTCTTCGTTTCCCGTGGCTTTGCGGATGCGCATCTCGTTGCCGTTTCCGAGATGGACCACCTCGATCATACCGGACCGGGTGGCACGGATCGTGGTTTCGGCTGCCCAATCAGGAGCATGCTCCGGCATTGTCAAAGAGAAACCGGCAATCTTCTCTGCGTCTGCCATGGTTTCACAGGATGTAAAGGGGTTCGGCAGCTGCATTTGACTGGAAGGCTCGGTGGCAGAAGAAGGCTCCGTTTTGCTTGTGCAGGCCGCCATGGAAAATGCCATTGCAGCGCAAACACCCAATACAATCAGTTTTTTCATTTCAATCATCCTTTCAGCTGTAATTTCTCGGAACAACATACAATATGTCCTATTTCTAATACAACTGAGAAATTCAATATGTTGCAAAAAATAAGAAAAATATGGTTGTTTTTCCTCTATATGATGGGCATGGGAAAATAGACCGGCAGGTTTGGGGGCATCTCGCAACCTTTCGGAAGAATGGTAAAATTCTTTGCCCAGAGTATACCACATGTGCAGAGGTTTTTCTACTGAAGTAAAATAGAAAACCTCTGCACATGACAATTGGTGTGGGATTATTTCATTGCGATGTTGCCCTCGCCGGGCCTTCAGACGGGTTCCGGTCGGGGTTACTCCATGATGTGAATGGAAAGGAGCTCCCCATCTGCAGAACCGCTGGTATAAAAGGCGATCTGGTCCCCTTCCTTTAGGTCTAAAACGGTTTTTCCTGCGTTTGAGATTTGGAAAGTTGGTGCAAATGTGGTGGAGAGTGTCTCGCCGCTTTTCTTAAAATCGGCAGGTTGATCTGATTTTTTTGCTTGCTGGTCAAATACTTGCGTGTCGTTTCCGTTTGTATGTCCCATAGAATCGGAATCACTGCCGGATTCATTTCCTATGGTCAGTAATTCGATTTCAATGGAGGATTGCCTGACCTGCTTTATGGTGCCGTAGTATGGGCCGGAAAAGGAATCCTCTTTGTTTTGGGTATCAAGACCTGTGGAGCCGTTTTGCCGGGGCTGTGTTGCAGCAGTGGTTGCCTCGGTTGGGTGCCCGTTTACAGGGGGCTGGGGGGTGCTGCAAGCGGTCAGAGCAGTCACCGCAATGGTGCCGGCACCGATGAGAGCCAGCATGTGTTTGAGTTTCATAAAATCATCCTTTCAGAGAGGGTTATTTTCGTAAAGCTGCTGCAGGATCTGTGCGGAGAAGTTTACGGCTTGCGAGGGAACTGATTGCAATGAGCAGCACACCTGTGGCAAGCACGGACAAAATCACCTGTGCCGGAGAGACAGAGAAGCTGACACCCAGCATCTTGCAGGTCAACACGGAAACTGCCACGAAAAGGACATTGAGCACTGCGGCCATACAGGAGAGCAGCACATTTTCTGTGACGATCATCCGGCGAATGGTCTGCCGCTGAAAGCCAAGGGCAGACATCAGGCCCAGCTCTTTATAGCGGGTATTTTGCAATTTCATCAGCAAAATGGTACTGATAAAAATACCGATGCCAAATACAATTGTGGACACCAGGGCAAACAGGGCCTGAATGTTTCGGAATGTGCTTTGCAGCGAAGAAACTTCCTGAGCTGCTGTGACACAGGTGATCCCCTGGTCTGACAGCATCTGGTGGATGGGAACAATGTTGTCAAAATCGATCACATCAAAACTGATGGACAGGGGGCTCTCGGAATCCGTATGCTGGTATAGGGCCTGCTCCAGATCTGCGCTTATAAAAAAGTCATCGAACTCCCCGTTGAAAATACCGCTGACGGTAAGGAGATATTCGGTATCCTCATAGGTAAGCACCAGCTGTTTGCCGATAAGCGTGTTGATCTGACTTGTAAACTTCTTTGCAAGGCTGGGGCTCAGGGCAATTTCCCCTTCCCCAAAGCGGGGGATGATGCCATAGGACAGGGCCTGGGTGGCTTTTGCCTGGGAGAATTTTTCCGGAAGTTCCACATCCCGGTCCTCCAGACGCAAGTGGACGCCTCGGAGCAAATACTGATAATAGACATGTTCGACCCGCTGGTCTTGCTGTAATTGATGATAGATTTCCTCCAACCCTTGGCTGTAAGCAATGTAGCCGTTGTGAAAAGCGATGTTTTTATCTTTAAAATCAAAGATGGAATGTTTCATCACATTGGTTGCGGAAATGGAGATCAAAAAGGCAAGAACGCCCAGTGCAATGGATAGAGCGATGGCAAAATACCGGCGAACATGTACCTGTAGATTTTTTATTGCGCGCCTGCAGGCAGAGGGAACTGCTGGCGGAAGGAGACGGGGCGGAGCGCTGGCAGTAAGGTCACTGTTGCGGTTCTGTCTGCAAATGATGTTCCGTTCCTCAATGGAAATCACTTCATTGGCATATTCACAGAGCTTGTGATCGTGAGTAATGACGATCACAAGACGATCTGCGGCGATTTTTTTCAGTGTTTCCATAATCTCTGTGGAGTTTTTGCGATCGAGTGCCCCAGTCGGCTCATCAGCCAGGATGATCCGGGGATTTTTGATGAGCGCTCTGGCAATGGCAATTCTTTGCTTTTGCCCTCCGGAAAGATTTTCTACAGTTTCATTTGCTTTGTCAGACAGACCCAGCTGTGTCAGAAGGGCCTGTGCATGACGAAGCTGTTCCTCATGGTCAACATTGTGAAGCGTACAGGGCAGAAGAATATTATCCGTCACAGAGTACCCCGGCAGCAAACAGTAATTCTGAAAGATAAACCCAATGAAATCTCTGCGATAGGCGCATAAATCCTTCTGGGACATGCTGGTGATGGAGCTGCCGCACACGGTGATTTCTCCCTGATAGTCCCGGTCAAATCCTGCAAGGAGATTCAGCAATGTACTTTTTCCGCAGCCGGAAGGGCCCAGCAAGCAAACCAGACCTTTTTCGGGAAAGGTGAAATTAGCGTTCTCTAAAACGCACAGATCTCCATAGCGTTTGGTCAACTGTTTTATTTCTATCATGACAGATCACCTGCTTTTAAAATGTTGGATAAATCCACTTTCATGAAGGAAATTGCAGTTGCACCATAAGAAAGGACAGACAGCAAAAGGACGATTGCCGAGCCGCTTAACAGGGTGAACACATTGACCGGAAGGATCATCCCCCAGACGGGAGCAGTCACCAGCAGCAAGAACACGCAGGTAAACAGCTGGAAGATGGTTTCCGTCACATGCAACAAGAAAAAGTGCTTTGTGCAATAACCGCTGATTTTGTAGATTGCATACTCCTTTTTGCGCATGAAACCGGTCAGCAGACAGGTGGACACGGTCAGGACCAGGGCCAGCACACATACCACAACATTGGCAATGGCGGACTGTTCTCCCGTGCTCTGATTCAGCCGGACAATGTCTTCAATCAGTTCAAAACGACCCAGAGGAACAACGCCCCGGGCGTTGAGCTCGTCCTTAATTGCAATCATGTCCTGGGGAGATTTGGCGCGGATCAGAAAATTCATGGCAGAAGTATCCTTCCCGATTGCCGTGAGCATTTGGTCTAAGGCGGGCTTACTGAAGAGGAAAGAGTCATCTACACTGATTTGATATGTTTCACCCTGAGATTCCAGGGTGATATTGGTGTCCATCACACCGGCAATCGGAACCCGGATGGAAACCTTCTCATATACAGGACGATTGTCCACCCACTTTACCACGGAACCGGAAAAATCCATCACTTTTCCCAGAGCCTCCTCCGGGGTGATACCCATTTGCTTCACCAGACTCTCCGGAACCACAACTTCCTGTTGATCATTGGAAGGCATGTGGCCTGCAACCATCTTATTGATGACGGGAACGGACCCGGAGCCTTCAATTTTGTATGCTTTCTCGTCGCAGGCTACAGAAACATCATCAAAGCTCTGGAGATAGGAAACAAAGGACACGCGTTCATCTTCGGCATACTGATCGTACAGCCCGCTGATGTTTTGATTTACCTCGCCTTTATTTTGACCATCCGAGGAAGCTTGGTCCGAATCCGAGGCGTTGAGGAAACTTCCGTAGATGCCGATGTCCGTCAGGGCATCTCCGTAGGTTTCAAAAAGACGCTGAAACTCTTCCTGTCCGTTATCGGAGATTGCGCCGGATACCGGTGCAAGGATCAACAATCCGGCAATCAGCACGGACAGGACTGCAATCACAAAGCGCCCGATTTTTCGCTTGATTCCGGTGAAGGACAAGGAAAAGGCGTTTTTGAAGGACAGACCGTAAGGAAGGTTCCAGTCAGGTGCCTTTTCTGCTGCCGGCGGAAGCTGCGGACCGGCCACCAGCTGGCCTTTGTCCAGCTCAAAGACATGGTCTCCCTTCCGAATGAGGGAAGTGTCGTGGGTAACAACAATCACAGTTTTCTTTTTGGAAAGGGAACGAAGAACGGACATGATGGTTTGCGCAGAATCTCTGTCCAGCGCACTGGTTGGCTCATCTGCAATGATGACCTGGGGATCTTTCATCAGCTCTCTGGCAATGGCTACCCGCTGTTTCTGGCCTCCGGAGAGAAGTCTGACCTTTTGATTTCGGAACTCTCCCATATGCAGCTGATTCAAAATGCGGTTGGCAGATTTTTCATCCATGTCCTGCTTGACATAGCCGGGAAGCAGGAGATTTTCCCATACCGTGCGGTCTTCCAACAAATTGAAATTCTGCCAGATAAAACCGAAAATATGGTTATAAAAATAGCCCCGCTCTGCTTCGGTCAGAGCTTTCATGGATTTTCCGTGGTATCGGACTTCTCCGTCGAATGATTGCTCCATACCACTGAGAATTTTCAGCAGCGTGGTTTTTCCGCTGCCGGATGGGCCGATGATAAAATTAAGTCCGGCGCCAAGCTGAAAGGAGACATCATGCACAGCAAATTCCCCATGATATTGTTTTGAGATGTGGTCTAATTGGAACACTTGTGATCCTCCCTGTGGTTGATTTTTCTGTATTATATACCATAGGGTGTTAAGCCGCTGTTAAGGAGAGTTTTTTCTTTCTTAACATAGATTTAGCACAGAGTGTGTTATAGTATAATTCCGAGACAATACATAAGGAGGGAATGCATTCTATGAGGATCCTGGTGGTAGAAGACGAGCGGGATTTGCAGGAGGCCATTGCAGAGGGCCTGCAATATGACGGATATGCCGTAGATTCCTGCGGTGACGGAAATGAGGCTTATGAGCTTCTTTATACGGAAAATTATGACCTTGCCATATTGGACCTGAATTTGCCTGGTATGGATGGGCTGGAGGTCCTGAGAAAAATTCGTGACGAGAAGCCAAATCTGAAGGTTTTAATTTTGAGTGCGAGAAATCAGGTGGCGGACAAGGTGGAAGGCTTGGACTGCGGGGCCAATGACTATCTGGGCAAACCGTTTGCGTTTTTGGAGCTGGAAGCCAGAGTACGCAATTTATTGCGGAGAAACTTTTCTCAACAATCCGCAATGCTGGCGTTCCATGAAATTCGGCTGGACTCTTCCAGACGCATGGCGTTTGCGGGAGAAGTGCCGCTGCCCTTGACAAAAAAAGAACTGTCCATTCTGGAATACCTGATGATGAATCAGAATCGTGTGGTCAGTCAGGAGGAACTGATCGAGCATGTATGGGATGCCAATGCAGACAGCTTCAGCGGTGCCATTCGGGTGCATATCTCCTCTTTGCGGAAGAAACTGAAAAATGCGCTGGGCTTTGATTCCATTGCAACAAAAATCGGAGAAGGCTACTTTCTGATAGGGTGTGGTGATCCTAATGCATAGACCTATTTCAATCCAGTGGAAATTGACCCTCATATCGGCACTTTTGATTGCGCTGACCTGCGTAGGGCTCACCATGGCGGTGAATATCTCGGCGTTTCATATGGCCGACACGATTGAGGCGCAGAAAATAAGTGCGGCGCGGCAGGAGGATGGGCTTGCCCAAATGGAAACGGCCACAATGGTTCCTGCGATGACCGTAGAGAATTTTTTGGGGATCAAGCTGTCCTTTGGGCGAAAGAGCATTGGATATATGGTGCTGGCCATTTTGCTGGGCAGCGGACTGACATACTATGCCACGGGGAAAGCCATGAAGCCACTGAAAGAGCTGACGGAAAATGTGCAAGGCATCACCATTGATACCCTGTCGCAGCCCATCACAGTGAATGACAACAGTGCAGAGCTGATGGAGCTGTCTGCATCCTTTAATGACATGGCCCATCGTCTGGACCATGCATATATGCTGCAAAAACGGTTTTCAGCAGATGCAGCCCACGAACTGCGTACTCCACTGGCAGTGCTGCAAACCAAAATTGATGTATTTCAAAAGGGAAATTCTCATACGAAAGAAGAATATGATGCACTGATTTCCACTTTACAGAAGCAAATCCTGCGGCTGAAGCATCTGTCCCAATCGCTTTTAGAGATGACGGTAGTGGAGGATCGTTCTGAATGGGCAGAGATCGAACTGAAAGAGCTGATAGAAGATGTGATGTTGGAGTTGACTCCGGTTGCCCAGAAGAAACACATTGCACTGAAGCTCAAATGTGAAGACTGCCCGGTCCGTGGGAATGTAGACCAGCTTTACAGGGTGTTTTACAACCTGATTGAAAACGGAATCAAGTATAACCGGGAAAACGGAGCCGTGACAATTACGGCGCAGAAGACCCGGGAACATAAAACCCAGGTGATGATTTCAGATACCGGGGTAGGAATCCCGGACCATATGAAACCGCACATTTTTGAGCCGTTTTATCGGGTGGACAAATCCAGATCCCGCCAAATGGGCGGTGCCGGGCTGGGGCTTGCCATGGTAGAGTCCCTGGTCAAACAGCACAATGGGACCATCCGGGTTTCAGACAGCCCGGATGGGGGGACCTGTTTTACGGTTGTGTGGTAAAAATCCCGGAAGCGGCGTGATCCTTGAGGCGGGACATCTCTCCAATGCGGATGGTTCTTTTACCAGAGCATCAGACGGCTCCTTTTTGTGAAAAAATTTTTTTGCTGAGATTTTTTTACATTCTACATGTGTTTATTGGAGGAAAAGAGAAATAATCTCTGCTGCATACACATTTTAAGGAAATTCGGTCCTTGCACACGCACAGATGCTCCGTCACGACTACTTGTAATTCCGCTTGTTTTGTGGTACCATTCCCGTGCAGGTGTTCCCCGATGCGTTGGGGACTGAAACAGGAAGATGGGTGTAAATCCCACGCGGAGCCGCCGCTGTAAATGGGGAATCGATGCAACAAAGTCACTGGTTTCGTACTGGGAAGAATGCTGAGGTTATGATCCATGAGCCAGAAGACTTGCCTGCAATTTGAACCTCAATTCCACGCGCATTTGGAAACGGGTTGTAAGAATAAGTATGGCAAAACGGGCCTTACTGCATTTGGCGGTAAGGCCCGTTTTTTATTTGGAAAGGGGTTGCCTATGGAATTTATGCGCACCGCAGCGGGGGATCGCTGGCGAAACCAGCTGCATGGTCCTGACGGAAAATTGTCTCCTCGTGTCGAAAATCCGGATGTGGAACGGCAATTCTGGCATGACCGCATCAAAACCGGGATTCCATTGGATGCATATGCACAACCTGTTTTTGCAGCGCTCATGAACCAAGTCGAGTTCCGGCCCATTTCATCTGTTCTGGAAATCGGTCCGGGCTGGGGAAACTACACCTTTCCTCTGAGCAAAAAGTTTTCCCGTGTGACTGCGGTGGACATGTCTCCGGACAATCTGGAGTACCTGCTGACACATACACAGGCTGAAGGACACTCCATCTGCCCCATTTGCAGCCCCTGGGAACAAGCCGATCCGGAGCTGCACGATTTGGTATTTGGCTATAACTGTCTGTATCGGCTGCAATACCCGGAGGTGTTCATTCAGAAAATGAATGAAGCGGCCCGTGTTTTGTGTGTATTGGGGATGAACTGCCCGCCGGAGCTGCCATGGCTGCCGGTGTTGGAAAAAAGCGGTTTTTCCGTTCATTACACCAGGCAGGGCTGCAGCGAGTTGCTGCAAATTATGGAGGAAATGGGGATTCCGGCCAGGCTGGTCGATATTCCGAATCGGAGACAATATCGCTATGCCAATGAAGAGGCGCTCCTTCAGCGGGCCCAGGGCTTCTTGCTGGAGTCGTGCCCATGCGAGGCGCTGCTTCCTGTTTTGCTGCCATTTCATAAGAAAGAACCTGACGGCAGTCTGATTTGCGACTACCAATTTCACTCCCAGCTTCTTGTCTGGGAACCAACCGATCTATAGCCGCTGTTATTTTGCGGAATAGAAATATATCAACAAAGAGGTATACACATGAAAACTCGCACATTTACACGTTTAATGGCTATGCTTCTGACCGCAGTCATGTGCATGGGGCTTGCGGCCTGTGCAAACAACGGGCCCACGGAAACAACGGCTCCCACCGTGACAGAGCAGCAAACTACCATCACAGAAGCAACAGAATCCAACACGCAGACCTCCACCGTGGATCCCGACGCCGAAATCGTTCTTGGGGCCCAGCGCAATCTGGCACCCGGTGAAATGGATGGCTATTATTGCAGCAAGATCCTGTATGTCTGGGAACCCCTCATTACCCAGGATGAAAATGCAACTCCCATTCCCGCGCTGGCTGAGACCTGGGAGATGAGCGATGACGGCAAGCAGTGGACATTCCACCTGCGCCAGGGGGTCAAATTCCATGACGGGGCAGACTTCAATGCGGACGCAGTGATTGCAAACTTTGACCGGATGAAATTAGGCGTCAAAAAGTCCTCGTTCTATCCTCTGGATATTAACGCACACTACCCCAATCTGGAAACATACGAGAAAGTGGACGAGTTTACCGTCCGGCTTACATTCTCACAGCCTGCCCCCACCCAGCTGTATAACATGGTGAACTTTGGCAGCGCAATGTATAGCCCCAAGGGTTTTGATGCCGAAGGCAACTTTACCGGCATCTGCGCCGGAACCGGTCCTTTCAAGATTACGGAGAACAAGCTGGACGAATATGTGCTGCTGGAGAGGTTTGATGATTACTGGGGAGAGTCTGCCAAGGCGAAGACCATTCGCATTAAGGTGATTCCCGATGCAGATACCCGCTTCTCTGCGCTGAAGAGCGGCGAGATCCTGGGCGTGATCGATTTGGGCGCAATTCCTCCTGCACTGGCAGTGGAACTGGAAGGCAATCCCGATTTTGCAATTACAACCACAAAATCTACGATGATTCGATTCCTGACCCTGAACGGCACAAAATTCCCGTTTAACGATGTTCGTATGCGTCAGGCTGTCAGCCTGGCAATGCAGCGTGAAGTACTGACCAATGATCTGTACTATGGTTTTTGCATTCCCACCACAAACATTCTGAACTACTCTACCCCGTTCTACAAGGATTTCCCTGTGGAAGAGAATCTGGAAAAGGCCAAGGAACTGGCACATGAGGTTCTGGGAGACCAGCGTGTATCCGTGACCTATCTGTATAATGGCAGCGATGCTACCTTGAAAAACGAAGCCGAGCTGATTGCTTCCTGGCTGACAGAGATCGGCATTGACTGCGAAATCACCCCCATGGAGTACTCTGCCCAGAAAGAACTGATGAAGGCCGGGGACTACGGCATTGCTCGGATGCAGCAGGGATTGTCCAATTCCGAGCCGTCCACCATCTTCCGCCGTTTTATGGTGACCTCCGGCGACCACAACCAGAACTACTCTCTGGGATATCAGAGCGATGAGGTAGACGAACTAATGGCCAAGGCAGCAGCAGCGCTGGATGTGGATGAGAGACTGGAATGCTATAACCGACTGCAGGAGATTTCCACCCAGGAATTCCCTGTGGTGCCTCTGTTTAATGACAAGTCTCTGGTTGCTTACAGTACCAAGCTTACGGGCTATGATGCCAAGCTTTACGGCATTGAGCTGCCTCAGGTTGCCTGGGCACAGTAATCCGGTTGTATGCGCCGTTACCTGTTGCAAAAAATCCTGTCCTTGATTCCGGTATTGCTGGGAATCTCTCTGGTGGCGTTTGTGCTGGGTGTGATCTCCCCGGGAAACCCGGCGGAGATCGCCCTCAGTCAGGGCGGTTATGAGCCAACACCGGAACAGGTTGCTCAAATGGAGCGAGAAATGGGCCTTGATCGGCCGTATCCTGTGCAGTATTTGCATTGGATGGGGAAAGCGGTCACAGGAGATCTGGGCATGTCCTATTCCAGTCAGCGTCCCGTTGCCTCTGAGTTGGCCCGCCGCTTGCCGGTTACACTGAAGCTGGCCGCATACGCCATGGTTCTGACCTGTGCGGGAGGCATTATGCTGGGATGCGCCGCTGCGTTTTTCCATGACCGCTGGCCGGACAAATGCATTCAGGCACTGATCAACACACAGCTTTCTCTGCCCTCTTTCTGGTTGGCGCTGCTGCTGATCCTGCTGTTTGCGGAGAATTTGGGTTGGCTGCCCACCAGTGGCAACGGAGGACCGAAGCATATGATCTTGCCGGCGCTGGTGTTATCGTCTGCCAGCACAGCAACGGCAGCCCGTCTGACCCGGTCTTCCCTGCTGGCAGAATTTGGCAAGCAGTACTGCACTGCGGCATCGGCCCGAGGGATCTCACGATGGCGATTGGTCATTTGCAACGCATTACCCAATGCCATTGTTCCTACGGTGGCACTTCTGGGAAACTCTCTGGGCGGCATGCTGGGTGGCTCCGCAATTATTGAGTCCATCTTTGCGCTGCCGGGAATCGGCAGCTATGCCTTGGATTCCATCACCAATCGAGACTATCCGGCGCTTCAGGGATATGTGCTGTTGACAGGTGTGATCTATGTCACTGTGACCATGCTGGTAGATACGGTCAGTATGCTGCTGGACCCCAAGGTTCGTCTGGGAGGACAGAAGATATGAAAAAAACCAATATTCAGATGATTGCTGCAATTTTGCTGCTGGCAATCATTGTGCTGTCCAATCTGTTTGCCCCCTGGCTTGCTCCTTATGATCCGACCCAGACCAACATGCAGGTGAAGCTGGAGGGCCCTTCCAAAGAGCATCTGCTGGGAACGGATGCTTTGGGACGGGATATGCTGAGCCGTGTGCTGTACGGAGGGCGTGCCTCCATTCTTCTGGCCCTGGTGGCCACCACCCTATCCATGGGCTTCGGTATGATTTTGGGTGTTTTGGGCGGCTGGTTCGGCGGAATTGCGGATTGGAGCATTACCGCCCTGGCAAATATCTTTCAGGGTCTGCCAGGCACCTGCTTCATGATTGCCATTGCCGGGGTTCTGGGGCCGGGAATTCCTCATCTTCTGCTGGCTCTGGTGCTGACCAGCTGGGCAGGATTTTCCCGCATTGTACGGACGCAGACCCTGCGGATCCGGGAAGAACCCTATATCGAGGGGCTTCGGTCTTTGGGAGCCGGAAACAGAAAGATCCTGTGCCGACATGTGGTGCCCAATATGATAAGCGATCTGATTGTTCTGTTTACCACACGGGTTGGCCGGTGTGTGCTTTCCATAGCCGGCATGACCTATCTGGGACTGGGCATCCGTCCCCCTACGCCGGACTGGAGCGTTATGATCAATGATGCCCGGCTGAACTACCGCAGCGCCCCCCATCTGATTATTGTGCCGGGAATGTGCATCTTTTTACTGCTTCTGTCCATCAATCTTCTGGGCGATGCCCTTCGGGACCGTATGGACAAGCGTAGTCAGGAGGTGGGAGAACTGTGAGCCAGGGAATTAAAATCGATCAGCTTTCGGTCACATTTCACCTGCCCGGTCTGGATGTGCATGCGGTGGATGGTGTCAGCGTTGAATTCCCCGGCGGCTCTGTTACCGGGTTGATTGGAGAAAGCGGCTGTGGAAAATCTGTTCTGGGATTGGCATTGATGGGGCTCCTGCCGCCCTATGCCGGGGTGGAAGGGACCATCACCATGGACAATCAATGTCTCACTGCCCAGCACGCCCGAACATGTCTGGGCACACAAATTGGACTGATTCCTCAGAATCCTTCCGAGTCTTTAAATCCTGCCCGTACCATTGCGGCGCATCTGCGGGAGGCCATGATTCCACTGAAGATTTCCAGAAAAGAGGCACAGGAAAAATCGGTGAAACTGCTGCAGGCGTTTGGATTTTCCAACCCCGGCCGAATCTTAAAGGCCTATCCCCATGAGCTGTCCGGCGGCATGCAGCAGCGGGTGCTGTGCGCCATCGGCTCTGCCTGCTCCCCTCGCTGGATTCTGGCAGATGAGCCCACAAAGGGGCTGGACCGGGACCTGCGCAGCCAGGTGCAGGACACGCTTCTCTCCCTGAAAGAGCAGGGGGTAGAGAGTATGATCGTCATTACCCATGATCTGCCACTGGCCCGTGGACTGTGCCATCAGGTGGCCGTGATGTATGGGGGTCAGATTTTGGAAATGGGACGGGACCTGCTGGAACATCCCTTTCATCCATACACCCGGGCATTTTTGAACGCATTGCCTGAAAACGGCTTTCAGCCAATGGACGGCATTGCGCCACGGGCAGGAGAACATCTGTGCGGCTGCCCCTTTGCGCCTCGTTGTGCCTATGCAGAGGCACGATGCCACAGGGAGCGACCTGGGTGTTATGTACCTGCTCCCGGGAGGATGGTGAGGTGTTTTCGCTATGAGTGATGTCATTTTAGAAGGATGCAGCATCTCCAAGACATTCCGGGGTGGATTTGGAGACCGTCCCCATAAAGCACTGGAAACTGTAAGCCTACAGCTTCACAGTGGTGAAACACTGGGGCTTATGGGGCCGTCGGGATGCGGAAAGTCCACGCTTTGCCGAATCTTGCTGCGACTAATCCAACCGGACAGCGGCGAAGTTCTTTTTCATGGGAAGCAGATCACCCACAGCAGAGGGAAAGACCTGCTGGCGTTTCGGCGCAGGGTGCAGCTGATTTCTCAGCGGCCGGAGTCGTTCTTTGATCCCCGCTGCCGACTTGGAGACAGCATTCTGGAGCCGTTAAGTTTTTACGGCCTGAATAAAGCGGAGGGGCGTGACCGACTACAGCAGCTGCTGAGCGAAGTCAAGCTCACGGATGAATTGCTTACCCGCTATCCCCACCAGGTCAGCGGTGGCGAAATTCAGCGGCTTTCCCTGTGCAGGGCATTGCTGCTGTCTCCTCAGGTGCTGATTTTAGACGAGCCAACCTCTATGCTGGACATTTCGGTGCAGGCTCAAATTCTGCACATCCTGCGGCAGCTGCGGCAGCAACATGGTCTGTCCTATCTGTTTATCACACATGATGCGGAAACGGCATCCTATATGTGCCATCGGGTCCAGGTGCTTTCTAAAACAGAGTGACGGCCCCCTGGGTGCCGATTTCTACGGTGTAGATGCCTGGGGAAACGGAAAAATATGCTGACAGCGGGGAAAGCCTTTCCAAAGGACCGCACAGAAAGGGGCTGTACGCAAAGTCCCTCTTTCAGTATTTACGATCTATAAAATTCAAAATTCCAGTAGGAAATCATGCGGTAGCCCTGTTCCCTGCTGGAATTTATTTTGTCGTTTATAAACAATCGAGCTTTGGCGCAGCCCCTTTGGCACGAACGGAACCCTCTGGTTGCCGTGTAATCCCTGAAACGCTTGCTGCAACACAGCTTCTAAAAAACTTCCGGAGCCGTGTCTTCGCTCCAACTGATGTATTTATGGATCAAACCCATAAATCAGGGGCCAAGGGCTTTATCTTTACTGCGTTTGGTGATAAAATAAGTGGCAGCCCAACGAAAAAAGGAGATTCTGAAGCATGTTTGCCTGCATACCTTTGCTGCTGATTGCATTCCTCATAGTTACAATTTATCATCTGGGTGAGAAACAAAGAAAAAAGTACCTGGAAATGGAGCTGACGAAGGGCGAAGGGATCATTGACAGTAGTTATACTGATGACAATGGGTATAGCAAGTATTATATTCGCTTCTGCGTGAGGGGAGAAACAGTTGTAAAAAGAGCAGTGACTGTGCATGCACCTCAATGCGAATATAACGAGGGGACCCAAGTGCCCATTGGATATCATGTAGACGAAAATGGAGTCATAACTGTTTTTATCGATGACGAACATTTAGAAAAGAACAAAAATCACAAACCAAACAATATGCTGCTATACATCGCACTGATGATCGTTGGCATCACAGTGGTGTACGCAATCAAAACATTGTTTCAAAACTAAATAGAAAATAAGAAAAAAACCAAAAGAGTTCTTGCAGCATCAGAAAACTGTAAGAACTCTTTTGGTGCATGTGACGGGCTGAGCTATTTGTTGAATTTGCAAAAAGACCTGCTTGGTTCGAGCAAGCACTCGCCGCCGGTCAGGCGGATTTAGATGAGGTTGGGGTCTGTGAATAAAAAACAGCAGACACCTTGGAAGATGACTGCTGTTTTTTGGCGGAGATGGAGAGATTCGAACTCTCGTGTCAAGGCCGGAATGTAATTGACTCAAAACGCCGGGCAGAATTTGACCCAATCGCCGACATTACAAACGCCGGAATTATTACCGACGGTTACGGTTCGGCCGGGATCTCGGCCGGTGGAGCCGTCTGAATTCCAGCTTTCAGCCGGTCTCTGAGACGGTAGGTTTCGCCCCGGATGTTAATAACATGAGCATGGTGCAGAAGCCTGTCAAGCAGGGCTGTCGCCAGCACCGTGT